>NZ_JAHRVT010000026.1:0-95578 GCF_019090545.1 Cycloclasticus sp.
ACGGCCTCAAAGCGGGAATAGCTCAGTGGTAGAGCACAACCTTGCCAAGGTTGGGGTCGCGAGTTCGAATCTCGTTTCCCGCTCCAAATTTTAAGCCGTGATACCACCACGGTTTTATCAATAAAGTCCTCTCTGGCTGAGTGGCAGAGTGGTTATGCAGCGGCCTGCAAAGCCGTGTACAGCGGTTCGATTCCGCTCTCAGCCTCCATGTCGGAATTAAAACACAACGGTGTCTCTAAAAGGTTACTCGTATTTCAATTACAATACGAAAGCTAAGCGGTTTTTGATGATGATGTTTTGCATTAAGTTCAAACTAGCTGGAATACACTCAGCTAGTCATTGCTGAATTTTCGTGCTCTAAACAGTTAGAAGGGCTTTAAAATGTCGTATAATCAGGCATCTTTAAATTACCCTATCAATGCACGGAGAGAGAATGACTGTCAAAAAGTCCAAAATTATTTATACGTTAACGGATGAAGCGCCTTTATTAGCGACTGCTTCATTTCTTCCTATTGTTGAAGCGTTCGCAGGAGCAGCTGGCATTGACGTTGAGGTGAGTGATATCTCGTTAGCGTCTAGAGTGCTTGCTACGTTTGCTGATCAGCTACCTGATGATCAAAAGGTCCCCGATGCATTGTCTGAATTAGGACGTTTAACGCAAAATCCCGAGACGAACATTATCAAATTACCGAATATCAGTGCATCGGTTCCTCAGTTAAAAGCAATTATTAATGAGTTGCAGGGAAAGGGTTTTGATATTCCAAATTATCCAGAAGATCCTCAAACTGATGAGGAAAAAGCTCTTCAACAAAAGTACGGTAAAGTGTTAGGAAGTGCGGTTAACCCGGTACTACGCGAGGGTAACTCTGATCGTCGCGCACCTAAGGCAGTTAAAGAATATGCCAAGAAAAACCCACACTCTATGGGTAAGTGGAGTCAGGCGTCTAGAACACACGTTTCTCATATGCGCTCAGGTGACTTTTATTCTAGTGAGAAAAGCTTAACGCTGGACAAAGCATGCAAGGTGAACATTGAATTTGTTGCTAAGAATGGTGAGGTCACCGTATTAAAGAAGGGTTTAGCGCTACAAGAAGGTGAAATCATAGACAGTATGTTTATGAGCAAGAAGCAATTGTGTGCGTATCTAGAAGATGAAATGAACGACGCGAAAGAAACCGGTGTGATGTTTTCATTTCATGTAAAAGCGACCATGATGAAAGTGTCTCATCCTATTGTTTTTGGACACGCGGTAAAAGTGTATTACAAAGACTTGTTTGAAAAACATGGCAAGCTGTTTGATGAATTAGGTGTTAACCCTAATGATGGTTTGAGCAGTGTTTATGAACATATTGAGAAGCTACCTGCATCGATTAAAGAAGAAATTCTTAGTGATATGCATGCCTGTTACGAAAAGCGCCCAGAGCTTGCTATGGTGGATTCCGCTAAAGGGATTTCTAACCTACATACGCCTAATGAGGTGATTGTTGATGCATCAATGCCTGCAATGATTCGCGCAGGCGGCAAAATGTGGGGCCCTGACGGTAAAATGAAAGACACGAAAGCAGTGATGCCGGAGAGTACTTTCGCTCGAATTTATCAAGAAATAATCAACTTTTGTAAAACGCATGGTGAGTTTGACCCAACCACAATGGGAACAGTCCCCAATGTTGGCCTAATGGCTCAAAAAGCTGAAGAATATGGTTCCCATGATAAAACCTTTGAGATGAAGGCGGATGGCAGCACCCGTATTGTTGATGAAGAAGGTAATGTCTTACTTGAAATGGATGTTGAAGAAGGTGATATATGGAGAATGTGCCAAGTTAAAGATGCACCTATTCAAGACTGGGTGAAATTGGCTGTGAAGCGCGCACGTTTATCAAATACGCCGGCTGTTTTTTGGTTAGATAAGTACCGTCCGCACGAAAATGAATTGATTAAAAAAGTTGAAAAATACCTTAAAGATCATGATCTAACCGGCGTAGATATTAAAATTAAGTCGCAAACAAGAGCGATGCGTTACACACTTGAGCGTATTTTACGTGGTAAAGATACAATTTCTGTGACGGGTAATATTTTGCGTGATTACTTAACCGATCTATTTCCGATTCTTGAGTTAGGGACCAGTGCAAAGATGTTGTCTATCGTGCCGCTTATGGCAGGCGGTGGTTTATTTGAAACGGGTGCAGGTGGTTCAGCGCCTAAGCATGTTAAACAATTGATAGAAGAAAATCATTTACGTTGGGATTCGCTAGGTGAGTTTTTAGCTCTGTGCGCTTCACTTGAGCATACAGCGATATCAGATGGCAATGCGAAGGCAGCTGTGTTGGCAAAAACATTAGATGAAGCAACGGCTAAATTACTCGATACTGGCAAATCGCCGTCACGTAAAACAGGGGAGCTTGATAACCGTGGTAGTCACTTTTACCTTGCGTTGTATTGGGCGCAGGCACTTGCTGAACAGACAGAAGATGAAGCCTTACAAGCTCATTTTCAGCCATTAGCAGCATCACTAACTGAGAATGAAGAGAAAATTGTTGGTACATTAACTACAGAGCAGTGGCATGCAGTAGACATTGGTGGTTATTACAAGCCAGATGTTGATAAAGTGCGTGAGGTTATGAGACCTTCAAAGATATTTAATGAGGCGCTTGCTTCATTGAAATAACAACTTAAGTAGTTAATATTGAGTTGAACCTGGCGCCTAATTCAATAGGTGCCAGGTTTTTTTGTATCTGGGGTATGTTGCTTTCTAAGCTATAACGTTTGAGTGTTTTTTCTAGCAACCTCAATCAGCTCTGCATAAGATTTTCCTTGCTTAGGATACTCGGCAAGGCCCACTTTAGTGTTTAGTTTGATAGAAGAGCCGTCCATTAACGTGATCGGTTGTGCGAGTTCTATTTTGAGCTTTTCAATTAAGATCGGCGTATGTTTTTCACTGGTTTCAATAGTTAGGTTAGCGAAGTTCATTTCACCTAAATGGGCGTAAATATCTGAATCACGGGCTTTAGAGAGTAATCGCTTTGCAATGGCTTTAAGGGCGAGGTCATTTTGTTGGCCATTGATCTCGCTAACACTCGCATCAAAAGTAATAAAAAGCATAAGGGCGTTAGCATGAGTACGGGTACAAAATTCTAGTAGTTGTTCTGTTTGCTCTGAAAAAGTCGCTGCATCGGGCAAGCCAGTAATAGGGCAACGACTTTCTTGTTGATTATGGGTCATAAGTTAAGTTCCAAATATAAATACATTAATAATAATGACAGGTTATTGAGAATTTACTAGATGAGACATATAAAAATTACAAAAATAATGAGTGATTAACTGAGTCAAATTGACGCAAGGATTCTTCGTCAATAGATTTAGCTGTTAAAGTAAGAAGCGCTTATTTTTTAAATATTTTAATGATTACTTTGTCGGCCAATACAACAACCTCAGCACCTGGTGAGAACCTAAAGCGTTTATTATCGTTACGAGCACTGAATATAAGCGGGCAATTGATTGCTATTTTAACAACGATTTACTATTTAGAAATGGCATTGCCAGTTAAACCGTTAGCGGCGATATTAGTAGGTCAAGTTATTTGGAGTGTATCGACTCTTTTTTTATTAAAGGATTCATCAAGAATTACAGATGAGGCATTTTTCTACCAATTGATTAGTGATGTGGTTGCGCTAACCGGTATTTTGTATTTCACAGGCGGTGCGACAAACCCCTTTGCTTGGTTTTTATTAGTCCCCCACAGTATTGCGGCAACACTGTTATCACAACGTTATGTTTGGCTAATGGCATTATTGACATCACTATCGTATAGCTTAATTGTGTTTTATTATCAGCCACTTGTTCACATTAATAACCCCGTGGAAGTGGAAGCAGGTGGGCATTTTAAAGACCATGTGATCGGTATGTGGATAGGGTTTTTATTGTCTATATTCTTACTGGCTTATTTTGTAGCAGGGATGGCACAATCATTACGTAAGAGAAACGAGCTGTTATCGACTATGAAGGAACGCATGTTTCGAGATGAGCGTTTAATTGCGCTGGGGACCTTAGCGACAGGCGCTGCTCATGAGCTTGGAACGCCATTAGGGACAATGGACGTGTTGGCACATGAGCTTGAGCTTGATTTTCAGGCAGCGGGAGATAAGGCTGCGAGCTCTAAGTTATCGATTCTTCAAGGACAAATCAAACGTTGTAAAAAGGTTCTGTCGACGATTACTGAAAGAGCAACGTCTGAAAAATATGACTCAGGGCAATTATTAGCGATTGATGAATACTTGGCTAATGTTGTTGCCCAATGGCGAATATCTAATTTAAATGTGCCTTTAATTGAAAAGGTTAAAGGAGTTGGGCACGCCCCAAAGTTGATAACCGATCTTGCATTAACGCGTGCATTAATCAATGTGTTAGACAATGCAGCAAGAGTCTCCCCAGAGTATGTGAAACTTGTATTGAGCTGGACTGATAGCAATATACATATTCGTATTGAAGATAGAGGCTGCGGAATAGATGAAGCGCAATTACTTAAATTAGGCAAACATATGATGAGTTCTAAAGACAAAGGGTTAGGTCTTGGTGTTTATATTACGCAGGCAACTCTAGAACGATTAGGAGGGAGTATTAAATGGGAAAATCACCAGCCAAAGGGTGTTTGTGTGAGTATTTGTATTCCCGTAATAGCATAGGCAAAGAGCATGGAAGACACTCATAAACGAATGCTGATTATTGATGATGACGAAGTTTACTGTTCAGTATTATGTGATGCCTTTACGCGTCGTGGTTTTGAGGTGGCATCGGCACAGACAAAAGAGCAAGCTATTCATAAGGCAGAGGTGTTTAAACCACATATGGCAGTAGTGGATTTGCGGTTAGAGCACGGTTCTGGTTTGCAACTGATTCGACGCTTGAAAGATAAAGACGCGGCCATAAGCATAGTGATGTTAACGGGCTATGCAAGTATTGCGACAGCAGTAGAAGCGGTTAAATTGGGTGCTATTCAGTATATTACTAAACCGGCAAATGCGGATGAGATTCTAGCGGCCTTTGCGCAAGAAAAGGCAGACTCTGATGTCGCACCATCTGATAAACCGCTTTCTGTTAAACGCGTTGAGTGGGAGCATATGCAGAAAATTTTATTGGACTGTGATGGGAATATTTCGGAAGCAGCAAGGCGACTTAATATGCATCGGCGAACCTTGCAGCGTAAATTAGCAAAGCGGCCAGTTAGGCATTAGCGTGCTGTAGCTTAAATTTTGTAATAAGAGGGAGTTTGGTGAGTTCTTCATGCGCAATAATGCAGAATTGGGCCAAGGTATACTTCTACTCTCCGGTAAATTAGCATTTAAAGGAAGTTCTTACTAAGCATATTTAGCATAACGAGGCTTCCTGGTTTAAAAATAATGAATAAACTTTATTCTCCCTTCTTGATTGATCGCACACAATGATGGACAATCCCCACCCTGATTGAAAGCAACGAACAATGGTGACTCATGTTGGTCCCCTCGCAATGTGAAGTCGTGAACTCCGCCAGGCCCGGAAGGGAGCAACGGTAGCGATGGAGTCATGTGCCGGGGTGCGGCTGGCATGGGTTACCACCCATTTTTTAGAGGCTTCTTTAGTTTTAGCTTAAAGGGCTAAAAATTCGCACAATCCCATTGCCTTTGTTACCCTATAAAAACTTATGAGTTATAAAGTCTTTGCAAGAAAATGGCGCCCGTTAAATTTTGCTCAAGTGGTTGGGCAAGAGCATATCGTGCGTGCCTTGGTCAATGGCTTAGAAAATGACCGCTTGCATCATGCCTATCTCTTCACAGGAACACGCGGAGTAGGGAAAACAACAATTGCCCGCGTATTAGCTAAAGCATTAAATTGCCCTAATCTTACTAATGCAGAGCCTTGTGGCGAGTGTGAAACTTGCCTAGAAGTCGATCAAGGTTGTTACCCCGATTTAATTGAAGTTGATGCGGCGTCTAGAACCGGTGTCGATGACACGCGAGACCTGTTAGAAAACGTTCAATATATGCCGAGTCGCGGTAAATATAAAGTTTACCTGATCGATGAAGTGCATATGTTTTCCAAAAGTAGTTTTAACGCGCTGCTTAAAACATTAGAAGAGCCGCCTGCTCATGTTAAGTTTCTTTTAGCAACGACAGATCCACAAAAAATGCCAGTGACCGTTTTATCTCGTTGCTTGCAGTTTAACCTGAAGCGCTTATCGCCAGATCAAATTGAAGGTCAATTTAAGCTAATTCTTGAAAGCGAAGGCATTGCATATCAACAACAAGCAACTGAGTTATTGGCACGTGCAGCTGACGGAAGTATGCGTGATGGTCTTAGTTTATTAGATCAGGCGATTGTTCACGGCAACGGTGAGCTGAATGAAGCTGATGTAATTGATATGCTGGGTAGCGTTGCACGCGAACCGGTACTAGATTTACTAAAGGCATTATTAACTCAGCAAGGATCAGAAGTGCTAGCTAGCATTCAAACACTGGATGAATTTGCCCCAGACTATGCAGAAGTGTTGCAGTCGTTATTGATTCACCTGCATCAAATAGCAGTCTGTCAAATAGTTGGAACTGACGCAGAAGATAAAGCATTGGCCATGTTGGCTCAGCAGTTAAGCAAAGAAGATGTGCAGCTGTATTATCAAATAGCACTGATGGGCCAAAAAGACTTGCCGTTGGCACCTACGCCAAAAGTTGGGTTTGAAATGGTGTTATTGAGGATGCTAGCCTTTGCACCGGTTGATGTTGCTAATGGGAGTGATAAACCCATCGCACAAGCTAGCCTTAAGCCAAAGCCACCAGTGGCGGCTCAAAAATTAACTGAAGTAGCAGCGGTGCCAAAAAAGGTCACAGTAGAGGACAGCAAAGAGACGGGCAAAGCTAAAAAAGCCCCTAAACTGATTATTCCTGAAAAAAAAACACCTAAAAATATAGCGCCAGTAACAAAGCGTCCGGTAGAACCGGTTTCTGTCGCTAAAAAAGCAGCCCCCACGGCTCTTATACAACCTGTTGAAACAGTAAAACCAGCTGCTAATGTAGATCTGCCTTGGCATGAGTTGGTGCCAACATTAGGCTTGGATCCCATGACACTTCAGTTAGCGAATAATGCAACATTGGTGAAACTGGACGAGCACGTCTGTGAGTTGATGTTAATGGGCGGGCATGTTTCTCTAAATAAAAAATCAGAGCTAAACTTAGAACAGGCATTGTCTGATTATTATGGGCGCAAGTTACAGCTTCAGCTCATCGAAGGGGCTAAAGACATTGTGACACCGAATAGTATTGCTAATGATAAAGTGGCTGAAAGGCAACGTCAGGCAGAGCAAGAAGTAAGAAACAACCCCGCAGTAAAGAAAATAATGGAGTTGTTTGACGCTACTATTATAGAGGGCTCAATTAAGCCAATAGATTAACCACGGTATAGTACGGAGAAAGAAATGAAGAACCAATTAGGCGACTTAATGCAACAAGCGCAAAAAATGCAAGAAAAGATGCAAGAGGCGCAACAAAAGCTGGCAGAACTTGAAGTAACGGGCGAGTCCGGAGCAGGTCTTGTTAAGGTCGTACTGACAGGAAAACACGAAGCCAAAAGGTTATCGATAGACCCAAGTTTGATTGCAGATAATGACCAAGAAATGCTCGAAGATCTAATTGTCTCAGCGATTAATGATGCGGTGCGTAAAGTTGAAAGTGAAAATAAAGAGAGTATGGCGGGGATGACCGCAGGCATTCCACTACCTCCAGGCTTCAAATTACCTTTTTAAATGCAATCTGAACCCATTCTTCAAGACCTTATTCAGGCCTTGCGCTGTTTACCGGGTGTCGGTCAAAAGTCGGCCCAACGAATGGCGTTTCATCTACTAGAACGTGACCGTCAGGGCGCCTTTAAATTGGCGCAAAGCCTTGCAGAAGCGGTGGATAAAATTGGACACTGTTCGGTTTGTCAAACGTTGTCGTCTGCTGATATTTGCGGATTATGTTCAGATGATCGCCGTGATCAACAGTTATTATGTATTGTGGAAACACCTGCTGATGTGATGGCGATAGACGGTGCAACCTCTTTTAAAGGGGTGTATTTTGTGTTGAACGGCCGCTTGTCTCCGCTCGATGGCTTGGGGCCAGCGGACATCGGTTTGGATAAATTGGTTGATAGACTGAAAATGGGCGTCATTAAAGAAATTATTTTGGCGACTAATCCAACGGTTGAAGGTGAAGCAACAGCGCATTATATTAGTGAGATGGCAAAAAAATACTCCGTTAGGGCTACGCGTATAGCGCACGGTGTGCCTTTTGGCGGCGAGTTGGAATATATTGATAGTGGTACGTTGTCTCACGCGTTTAGTGGACGTAGTGAAGTTTAAAGGAGCAATAAATGACGGATTGTTTATTCTGCAAGATGGTGAACGGTGAAATAACACCAGACGTTGTGTATGAAACCGAGTCTGTTTTAGCGTTTAGAGATATCAATCCGCGAGCACCAACGCATATATTGGTTATTCCTAAAAAGCATATCCCGACATTGGCAGATATGGGCGAGGAAGACACCTTGTTAATGGGTGAAATTATGCAGGCGGCTAAAAAAGTGGCTGAGATGGAGGGGTTGTCGGAGTCAGGTTATCGAACCGTGTTTAACTGTAAACAAGATGCTGGCCAAGAGGTCTACCATATTCACCTGCATGTGCTAGGTGGAAGAGCAATGCAGTGGCCTCCAGGCTAGTAAGCAAGTTTATCGCGTAATTTCAAATATCGTAAATAGCGTTTTTTTGAAACATCACCTGTTTCAACGGCGTCTTTAACGGCACATTTGGGCTCTTTTAGGTGCAGACAGTTTGAGTACTTACAATGCTCTGCTAAGTGCTTGATTTCTCGATAGCCATAAGCCAAATTTTGTTCGGTAATGTGCGCTAAACCAAAAATATTAACACCCGGGCTATCAATAATGTCACCACCCTCAGGTAGTTTGTACAAAGTGGATGAGGTGGTTGTGTGTTTGCCCAAGCCTGATGCCGTGGAAAGAGCTTTTGTTTGAAGGTCTAGGTCAGGTAGTAATGAATTGGTGATGGTTGATTTGCCCACGCCAGACTGTCCAACTAAGATACTGGTTTCATTTTTCAGCCGTTTTCTTAGTTTGTCTAGCCCGCTTTTTTCTACAGCGCTAACCTCGATAACTTCATAGCTAAGGTTTCGATAAAGTAGGATCAGCTCATCAGTGCTTTTCCTTGAGCCCTCATCAAGCAGGTCAACTTTATTCAATACAATAAGTGGTTTTATTTCTTGGAACTCACAAACAATCAAGTATTGATCGAGTAGCAGCGGATCTATTGTAGGTTTAACGGCAATAATAATAACAATTTGGTCAAGATTAGCAGCGACAGGCCGTGTTTGGCCATTTTTTGCAGGTCTAGACAGTAGCGAACGACGTTCTAATACATTTTCAACGCGCCCCGCATCATCCTCAGTTTTTATCCATTCTACATAGTCGCCAACAGCAGGTTGTTGTAGCTGTGTGCGTTTTTTACAGCGAGCCGTTCGACCTTGCTCGTCCTCTACAATTAACGCCTTTCCTAAGTGAGCAATAATGCGACCTTTAAGAAGCTTTTGTTGCTCCTTTTTAGTGTGTTGCGCGCGTTTGTTAGTCTTCACAGAATACGGGTTTTAGGTGAATGATAAGCTGTTTGCGAAACAATTCGTTGAATGCTTGTTAGCATTTTTACAAAGTAAGGCTTAACAGGCAAAAACAGCGTGCAGCGGGCGTTTACGTTCATAGGCAGCGTTAATAAGCTTTATGGGCTAACTCTTTTAAGTGATTAATTCTCACGCCAGCAGGCGGGTGGCTATGGTGGAAGCTTGAATAAAGTGGATCTGGCGTTAGTGTGCTGGCATTTTCTCGATAGAGCTTCACAAGGGCCTGAATTAGGTGCTCTGGGTTAGCCATTGTGCTTGCAAAGGCATCTGCTTCAAACTCAAACTTACGCTGAAGATGACTGCTAAGTGGTTGTAAAAAAGTAGTGAAAACCGGCATCACTAAGATGAAAAGTAGTAGCGCGACAGCGTTGTTATTTTGCAAGACACCCAAACCTTCAAAGAACCAATTTTGTTGTTTTAACACGCCCAAGATAGCAAACCCTATCAGGGTAATGAGCGTTGATGTGAGCATCTGCTTGAGAATATGTTTGCATTTAAAATGACCGAGCTCATGAGCAAGTACGGCCTCTATTTCATCGGGGCTTAGGGCGTCAATTAAGGTATCAAAAAAAACGATACGCTTATTGTTTCCAATGCCTGTAAAGTAAGCGTTACCGTGCCCTGAACGTTTTGACCCGTCCATGATGTAAATGCCTTTGCTATTAAAACCGCACCGTTCAAAAAGTTGTGTGATTTTTGATTTTAATTCGCCTTCTTCAAGCGGGGTGAACTTATTAAACAAGGGGGCGATAACTGTAGGAACTAACCAAGTCATAAAAAATGTAAAACTGATGGTTAGTATCCAAGCATACAGCCACCAATATGTACCCATTTTATCCATAACCCATAACAGCGCGTACAGCAGCGGAATGCCGATCACAAACATTAAGCTCAGTTGTAAAAACTGATCTTTGATAAACTGCGTTACCGTTGTACGATTGAAACCAAAGTACTGTTCGACCTTGAAGGTTTGATAGACGCTCAAAGGTAGACCAATAAGATGGGAGAGAACAAAAACAAAAAGAACTAAGCTCACCCCAGCCCAAATATCGCTATAGAGGTAAGTCTGGCTTGTTTCAAGAATGACATTAATCAAGCCGCCTAAGGTTAGAATGATTAAAATGCCAGCACTTAGCAGGGTTTGTAAGTTGTCTATTTTTGTTTTAGCAATGGTGTAATCAGCCGCTTTTTGGTGGGCGGTTAAATCAATTTTGTCACTGAAATCATTGGGTACGCCATTCCGGTGGTGCATGATGTGCATTATTTGGCGTTTATTCAACCACAGTGTTAGTAGTGTTGAGGCGACTAAGAAAAATAAAAAAATATAGCTAAACTCATTCATAATTTTACTAGCATGCTGGGTGTTATTAATATTTGTAATTTATATAAGGTAATAAAATGTCTCAAGATAAACAGAATTTAATATGGATAGACCTTGAAATGACGGGTTTAGAACCTGCCAGCGATTCTATCATTGAAATAGCAACGATTGTCACCGATAAGGAACTGAATGTGCTTGCACAAGGGCCGGTGTTAGCAGTACGTCAAACAAAACAAACGATGGATGCAATGGATGATTGGAATCAGCAGCACCATGGCCAGTCTGGCTTGATTGAGCGCGTTTTAAAAAGTTCATTATCAGAACGCGATGCTGAACAGCAAACCATTGATTTTTTGGAGAAATGGGTCCCACAAGGTGCTTCACCTATGTGTGGAAACAGTATTTGCCAAGACCGGCGTTTTATGGCGAACTATATGCCAACGCTAGAGGCATTTTTTCATTACAGAAATTTGGACGTGAGCACGTTAAAAGAATTGGCAGGCCGTTGGGCACCAGAAATAATGAAGGGCTTTAAGAAAAAAGCGACGCACCAGGCTTTAGACGATGTTATCGAGTCAATAGAAGAATTAAAGTACTACAGAGAGCATTTTATAAAAATTGGCTAAGTGACTTTGCTTAGCAATTACTTAAAGGCTTTTTCTGTTTTTGTTGTGTGATGGCCCACTGCACATGTTCTTGAATAATTGGGTTGTCGTCATGTTGTTTTTCGCTCAAGGTTTTAATGATTTCCTTATCGTGGGGCGCGTTACCTAGGGCAACGGCAATATTCCTAATCCAGCTGACATAACCAATTCTACGAATAGCAGAGCCCTCGGTGTTTTTAAAAAAAGTGTGTTCATCCCAGCGAAAGATGTCAATGAGAGACGTGGTATCTAAATGTTGGCGCGCTAGGAAGTCTTCTTCGTTCGTCAAACTGGCGAATCGATTCCATGGGCAAACTTGTTGGCAGTCATCACAACCATATATTCGATTACCCATTGGAGCGCGAAATTCTTCTGGGATCGAGCCTTTCAGTTCGATAGTCAGGTATGATATGCAGCGTCTAGCGTCAACGGTGTAAGGGGCGACGATAGCCTGTGTTGGGCAAATATCAATGCAGTCGGTACAACGGCCACAATGTTTTTCGGCGGCTGTATCAATGGGCAGTGGCAGGTCGATGTAGAGTTCGCCTAAAAAAAACCAAGAGCCGGCCTCTTTATTTAATACATTGCTGTGTTTTCCAATCCAACCTAAGCCGGCTTTTTCAGCAATTGCTTTTTCCATAACTGGTGCGCTATCAACAAACACACGGTAGCCAAAAGGGCCTATTTTTTGTTCAATGAGGGTTGCCAGTTTTTGAAGTCTTTTTCTGATGAGTTTGTGATAGTCTCGTCCTAACGAATAACGTGAAATATAGGCGCGAACGGGGTCTTTCATTAAGTCTTTAGTGCGCTCCATGTGCTCTGGTAAATAATCCATGCGGCATGAAATAACACGTATCGTGCCTTCATGTAACTTACTGGGACGTGTACGTTTTGTACCGTGTTTGTGCATATAATCCATGTCGCCATGGAAGCCCGCCTCAAGCCAATGATTTAGCTGTTTTTCAGCGTCAGATAATTCGGTGTCAGTAATGCCGACCTGTTGAAAGCCAAGGGACTGGCCAAGTGATTTTATTTCCTTGGCTAATTGTTGTAAGTCGATGTTGTTTTCGTTCATCTGCGGTAGGATACCTTAAAATGATCATTGAATTTATATCTCAATTTCGAATGTCCTCATATGCCCGAAAAAGTACAAAATAAAATATCGGTATTGGCACATGCTGAGCTGATGACCTTATTGCCGCCTCGTGAACAGGAATCACATAAAGGTGATTTTGGCCATGTTTTGCTAGTGGGTGGTCATCGTGGGTTTTGTGGTGCGATACGGTTGGCTGGAGAAGCAGCGCTAAGAGTTGGCAGTGGTTTAGTTAGTATTGCGACAAAAAAAGAACATGCGGCAAGCCTTACTTTGTCACGACCTGAATTAATGTGCCATGGGGTCGCTGATCAAAGAGAATTAAGGCGAATAGCGACGGCCTGTGATGTTATTGGTATCGGTCCAGGGCTTGGTCAAACACGGTGGTCAAGCAGTCTCTATGAAGCGGCCCTAGAAACGGGGCTAGCAGCAGTGGTTGATGCGGATGGGCTGAATTTATTGTCTAGGTCACCTCGGAAGAATAAAAATTGGGTATTAACGCCGCATGTCGGTGAGGCTGCGCGCCTACTGCGCTGTTCAGCTGCGGATATTCAACTAGATCGGCAAGCAGCTGTTAAAGAGCTCCAGAATGAATATGGAGGGGTGGTTGTTTTAAAAGGTTCTGGTAGTTTAGTTTATGGCGGCGGTGATGATATTTATATGTGTAAAGCTGGTAACCCAGGCATGGCGTCAGGCGGTATGGGTGATGTCTTAACAGGGGTTATTTCAGGTTTAATGGCTCAAGGCTTAACGATTTTAGACGCCGCAAAAATGGCTGTGATGGTTCATGCGATGGCAGCCGATCGTGCGGCTCAGAAGGGTCAGAGAGGCCTGTTGGCAAGTGATTTGATGCAACCAATTCGTGAGTTAGTGAATGATTATTAAAGATGAGCAGGGCATGTTAGCAGCGGGAAAGCAGCTGGCATTGAAGTTGAAAGCGGGAATGATTGTTTTTTTAGAGGGTGATTTAGGTGCAGGAAAAACAACCTTAGTTCGAGGTATTTTACAAGGCCTGGGGCACCAAGGAGCCGTTAAAAGCCCGACGTATAATTTAGTTGAACCCTACATCATCAACGATCAACCAGTCTTTCATTTTGATTGGTATCGAGTAAAGGATGCTGAAGAGCTCGAGTACATGGGGATACGTGATTATTTTAATAACGAATCAATTTGTTTTGTTGAATGGCCAGTTAATGGCGGAGACTTATTAACAGAACCAGATTTACTGATTAAAATAAATATTTACGGAACTGAGAGAGAACTGTTAATATCTAACTATAAAGACTCATAAAAACAGTTGGTTATGAAACTATTCTCGAATAATTTTAAACTGATAGAGCATGTGTCAATGCGGATGTTGGTTGTCTTTGCCTTATCAATAAGTACTACGGCAATCGCCGCTGCAAGTAAAAAAGTGGACTCACTGCGTTATTGGACTGCACCGGATCATACGCGTTTAGTGTTTGGTTTGTCGTCACCAGTTGTGCATAAAGTGTTTTCACTCGATAACCCCCCTCGGTTGGTGGTTGATTTAAATAACGCAAAGTTTGACGCGGTAGTGCCAGCATTTACGACCAATCACAAAGTCGTAAACCAAATACGCCAAGCGTCTCGTAATAAAAATGATTTGCGTGTTGTCATTGATTTGAAAACAGCGGTTAAGGCAAAAAGTTTTGTTTTAAAACCGAATGATAATTATGGCCATCGTTTAGTGGTTGATTTATACCCTAAACAAAATGCAGAGGCTAAGCAGCATGCAGTCTTCAAAAAGTCAGTGAGTTCTGCTCAGCATAACAAGTGGGTTGTTGCTATTGACGCGGGTCATGGTGGAGAAGACCCGGGCGCACAAGGCCATAGAGGAACGCGTGAAAAAGAAGTGGTGTTAGCGATTGCTAAAAAATTAGCGACGCTGGTGAACCAACAGCCCAATATGCAAGCTTATTTAGTTCGTTCAGGGGATTATTACATCGGTTTGCGTGAGCGAATGGAAAAGGCTCGTAAGGCTAAAGCCGATTTGTTTGTATCTATTCATGCCGATGCGTTTAAAGACCAACGTGCGAGAGGTTCGTCCGTGTATGTGTTGTCTACCCGTGGTGCTAGTAGTGAAGCGGCGAGGTGGTTAGCTAAAAGTGAAAACGCAGCCGATTTAGTGGGTGGTGTTAGCTTGGATGATAAAGACGGCATGTTGGCCTCTGTACTGCTGGATTTATCGCAAAACCATACTGAAGATGCCAGTGCAAAAGTGGCAAGTGAGGTGCTGAAAAACTTAAAAGGCGTTGGCCATGTACATAAAAAACAAGTCCAGCGAGCGGGCTTTATGGTATTGAAGTCGCCAGATATACCGTCGATTTTAGTTGAAACGGCCTTCATCTCAAATAAAGATGAAGAAGCTAAGCTACGAAGCCCAAGGCATCAAATGAAAATGGCGAATGCCATTATGAAAGGCGTTAAGACATATTTTGCTCATCAACGCTTACCGTCAGAACCAACGATTCGTATGGCTGCGGCAACTTATAAAATTCAAAGAGGTGATACTTTGTCGGGCATTGCGCAACGCCATCGGGTTTCTCTTAGTTCCTTGAAAAAAGCCAATGACATGCGCAGCAGTAAAATTAAAGTTGGCCAAGTTATTCAAATACCCAGTTAGTTTTTTTTCGATACAATGTGTCTACCTTCATATAGACGCAAAACAACAAACGTATCGAATGCCTTATGCTCATTAAGCAACTACCTCCACAGCTGATTAACCAAATTGCGGCAGGTGAGGTTATCGAACGCCCCGCCTCTGCAGTGAAAGAATTAGTAGAAAACTCACTGGATGCCGGTGCTACTCAAATCTTGATAGAAATTGAAGAAGGTGGGTCGCGGTTAATACGTGTTACCGATAATGGCTTAGGTATTGCTAAAGTGGATCTAGAGCTCGCTTTATCGCGTCACGCAACCAGTAAAATTGGTTCCTTGCATGATTTAGAGTCAGTGCTTAGCTTTGGTTTTCGCGGCGAAGCCTTACCGAGTATGAGTTCGGTGTCACGATTAACGTTAACCTCACGACAAGAAAGTGATAATGCAGGCTGGTCTGTTAAGGCAGACGGTACAGAAAAGGAGCTAGACCCTGTGCCCACCGCACACCCTATTGGCACATGCGTAGAACTGCGTGATCTTTTTTACAATACGCCTGCACGCCGAAAATTCCTTAAAACAGAAAAGACAGAATTTGGCCATATTGAAACAGTGCTTAAGCGAATGGCGTTAAGTCGCTTTGATACAGGGTTTAGCCTTAGGCATAATCAGCGTCAAATTATGGATTTAAAACCGGCCTTATCTAATACTGAAAAGAGCGAACGAGTGGGCTTATTGTGTGGTGATGGTTTTGTCCATGAATCGCTAGAAGTGGATGTCGTCAATGGAGACTTAGGTCTGCAAGGTTGGGTTGGTTTACCAACTTATTCAAGGTCGCAGGCAGATATGCAGTTTTTTTATGTCAATGGCCGTTTGATCAGAGACAAATTGATTAATCACGCGGTTCGCTTAGCCTATCAGGATGTTTTATTTCATGGGCGTCACCCGGTTTATGTCTTGTATTTGAGTATTGATCCTAGGTTAGTTGATGTCAATGCGCACCCAGCTAAATTAGAAGTGCGTTTTCGCGAAAGTAAAGCGGTTCATGACTTTGTTTATCGGCGAATAAAACAATTATTGACGGATGTTCGGCCCTCAGACCATCATGCGGTTAAAACACTAACGCCGACTACGCCAAATACTGTGCCCAGTTACAGCGATATGCAGCAGCGTCAAATGCCAATGTCAGTTTCTGAATCGCCTGTTCATTACGCTAAAGGAACATCATACACCGCTCCAAAAATGTCAATGGCGGCTCCAGCAGTTGATAATCGTGTTCAGCAAGCAGAGGGTGCGCCTCCGCTAGGGTATGCCATTGCACACTTGCACAATACTTATATTCTTGCAGAGTCGGAACAAGGCTTGGTATTGGTAGATACGCATGCGGCCCATGAGCGGATTGTGTACGAAAAGATGAAAAAACAATATGACGCGGGTGAGATACCATCGCAACCGTTGTTGATTCCACAGAAGATACATTTATCGGATGAAGAGGTGGTGGCTTTTGAGCAATACCAAGACATGCTTGAAGGCTTAGCGTTAGACTTAAGTTTGTCAGGCCCAAATACGCTTTTGGTTCGAGCTATACCTGTTTTGCTGGCACAAGATGATGCTGAGGTGTTGGTTAGGAAACTAATTCAAGATTTGGCACAAACAGGGGAAACAAAAAGTATTCAAGAGGGGTGTTATACCGTTTTGGGTAATATGGCCTGCCATGGTTCCATTAGAGCCAATCGACGCCTAACAGAAATGGAAATGAATGCCTTGTTGAGAGACATTGAGCAGACCGAGAATAGCGGTCAATGCAATCATGGGCGACCAACATGGGTGCTACTTAATGTTCAACAATTAGACTCATTGTTTTTAAGAGGTCAATAAACGTATGTCAATTTTACCTCGTGTGGTCATGTTGATGGGGCCAACTGCCTCTGGTAAAACAGCCTTGGGGGTTGAAATAGCAAAGGCCTTAGATGGTGAAGTGATCAGTGTTGATTCGGCGTTAGTTTACCGAGGGATGGATATTGGCACAGCAAAGCCAGATTTAACTGAAAGGCAAGGTGTTAAGCATCATTTAATTGATATTTTAGACCCTTCTGAAAGTTTTTCGGCAGGGCAATTTCGAGAGCAGGCACTCGGGCTGATTAATGAGGTAGCGAGTAGAGGGAAAATGCCGATTTTAGTTGGTGGTACGATGCTGTACTTTCATGTTTTATTAAATGGTATGGCTAAATTGCCCGATGCTAATGCAGCGATTCGTCAAGAGATTGATCAGCAAGCAGCGAGTGAAGGTTGGGAGGCGGTTCATGATCATTTAAAAAAAGTTGACCCGGAGGCGGCTAAGCGAATTCACCCGAATGACACGCAAAGAATACAACGTGCGCTTGAAGTGTTTTTGGTGTCGGGTAAAAGTCAAAGCGATTGGTTGTTAGAACAGGCAAAACAACCTCTACCGTTTGAAGTATTTAAATTTGCTATCATGCCAAGCAATCGTATAGAGCTACATGACAAGATCGCCTTAAGAATGGATAAGATGATTGAAAACGGGTTTCTTGATGAGGTTCGTTGCTTGTTTGAACGAGGTGATTTAACGGCATCATTGCCGGCTATTAGAGCAGTTGGGTATCGACAGGCATGGTCACACTTATTGGGCGAATATGACGAAGTGACTTTTCGTGAAAAAGCGATTATAGCCACACGACAATTGGCAAAAAGGCAGTTTACCTGGTTGCGACAACAGACTAAAACAACCCTTTTGGACATAGCCGCTCCAAGGGTGTTAGAGCAGGTGTTGAGCGAGGTTAACAAAAAAACAATGCGGTAGGCTTGAAATATTGTGATGACATCATCATCTATAAGCAATAGACAATATTAATAAACAAAATTGAGATGTTTTGAGGTACAATTTGTTGCACTGCAAAATAGAATGGATTCGATCGTTTTGGAGTCATTAAGTTAATATTCAAAATAATAAGGAGAAACAAGATGTCTAAGGGGCATAACTTACAGGATACTTTTCTAAATACATTAAGAAAGGAACATATTCCTGTGGCGATTTTTTTAGTTAATGGGATTAAATTGCAAGGGCAAATTGAGTCATTTGATCAATACGTCGTCATTTTAAAAAATGCGATTAATCAAATGGTTTATAAGCATGCTATTTCCACAGTTGTGCCTGCTAGAGCGGTTACGATGCCTCGTGCTGGTGAGGAGGCTTAGTTTATTTATTCGGTTGATTTAATGATTAGCGCTGGGCCTAATTAATGGAGTTGTTTGATCGCCCCGGTACGGGTGAAAGGGCGCTTATTGTTCATTTATCGATTAATGAAAGTTTTTCAGAAGATGATCTAAGCGAGTTTGAGCAATTGGTTATATCGGCCAATGTTGAGCCGCTGGCAACGTTGACTGGCTCACGACGTTCGCCAGACGCTAGATTTTTTGTGGGGAAGGGTAAGTTAGACGAGGTGAAGCATCAGTTGCATGAAACTTGCGCTGATATTGTGTTGTTTAACCATACCCTAAGTCCAAGTCAGCAACGCAATTTAGAAAAAGAATTAGAAGTTCGGGTATTAGATCGGACGAACTTAATTCTAGATATTTTTGCCCAACGAGCACAATCTTTTGAAGGTAAGCTGCAAGTCGAGCTGGCGCAATTACAGCACTTATCGACGCGTTTAATTAGAGGCTGGACTCACCTAGAAAGACAAAAGGGTGGGATAGGCTTGCGTGGGCCGGGCGAAACACAGTTAGAAACAGACCGCCGACTAATAGGCCAACGTATCCGTCAAATTAAAACACGGTTAACAAAAGTTAATAAGCAGCGCGATCAAGGGCGGCGAAGTCGGCAACGCGCTGATGTGCCCACGGTGTCTTTAGTGGGGTATACAAATGCCGGAAAATCAACGCTTTTTAATGCACTGACAAACTCTGCTATTTATGCAGCGGATCAGCTTTTCGCCACATTAGATCCAACATTACGTCAAGTGAAATTGCCTGATTACGGTGAGCTTGTATTGGCTGATACGGTTGGTTTTATTCAAAACTTACCGCATGAATTAGTTGCAGCTTTTCGTTCTACCCTGCAAGAAACGATTGAGGCTGACCTGCTATTACATGTAGTTGATGCAAGTAGTCCTAATAGGCAAGAACAAATCCACGAAGTAAATTCTGTCCTGAAAGAAATTGAAGCAGACAACATCCCACAGGTGATGGTTTACAATAAAATTGATTGCTTACCAGCCGTCGATGCGCATGTAGATAAAGACGAAACAGACAGTGTCAACGCGGTCTGGTTATCAGCAATGGACGGTGATGGAATAAACTTATTGTTAGAGACACTATCGACGCTTTGTCATGATGAAAACACACGAATGAGTGTCGTTTTAAAGCCCGAGCAGGCTAAACTACGAGCGAAGTTATTCCAAGTTGCACAAATTCTTAAAGAAGAAAACCGGGATGATGGTTGCTGGGTTATAGAGCTCAATATATCCAATAAATATAAACATTTGCTGACGACCATCTAGCAGGGCATCATTGAATTAGTGGTTTAAATTCTTGCTTAGCATGGCGTAGCACCCTAAAATTGTGTGCTGAAATAAATAAATTTTTAAAGTTGAGGTTTTAACTATGTCTTGGGATGACTCAGGTAACGATAAAAAGAAGGAAGACCCATGGAGTGGGCGTAAAAAAGAACAACAAACTCCTCCAGATCTAGACGAGTTAGTACGCTCCTTACAAGAAAAATTTGGTGGCTTGTTTGGTGGGGGCGGTTCAAAAGGAACGTCTAATAAGAAACCTTCAAATGGCCCATCAGGCGCTAACCTTGGTGTGTTGGTTGGAATTGCCGCTTTAATTTGGCTTGCCACAGGGATATATATCGTTGATGAAGGTAACAGAGGCGTTATATTACGTTTCGGTAAATATCATGAAACAACATTGCCCGGGCCCCACTGGCGATTCCCTCGCCCAGTCGATAGCGCGATTATTGTTAATGTCGATCAGCAAAGATTTATTGAAATTGGTTACCGTTCTGGTGCTAACCAGCAAGCAGCCAGCGGTGTCCGAAAAGAAGCATTAATGCTGACAGAAGATGAAAATATCATTGATGTTCGCTTAGCAGTGCAATATAGAGTTAAAAATCCACAAGATTATATTTTTAACGTTAGAGCGCCTGAGGTTACGCTAAAACAGTCTGCTGAAAGTGCCTTACGATCTGTTATCGGCAAAAATAAAATGGACTTTGTTTTAACTGAAGGTAGAAGTGAGGTTGTCGCAAAAGTTGAGACAAAGCTGCAAACCATGCTAGATGAATATGAAACCGGTCTGATCATTTTGTCTGTGAATCTTGTCGAAGCACAACCACCTGAAGAAGTCCAAGGTGCGTTTTCCGATGCTATTCGGGCTCGAGAAGATGAGCAGCGGTTTATCAACGAAGCGCAAGCCTACTCTAATGAAGTCATACCTAAAGCACGTGGTGCGGCATCAAGAATTGTGCAAGAAGCACAAGCCTATGAGCAACGTGTAAAATCAGAGGCGAAAGGTGATGCTTCACGTTTTGATCAACTGCTTGTTCAGTACGAAGCAGCTCCAGAAGTGACTCGTAAACGACTTTATTTAGAAACAATGGAAGATGTGTTGGGTAATTCTAAAAAAGTCATCATGGATGTTAAAGGTGGCAATAACTTAATGTATTTGCCTATTGATAAATTGATGGAATCAACCGCTGCTAAAGCATCGGCTGCCCCGAATCGCTTTATTACACCGCCAGAAAAAACCACGCCTGATAACACAGGGCGAGATACAAGTTACAGAGATAGAGGGAGGGGAAGATAATGAAAATGAATCCAATGATGTTGGTTGTTTTAGCAGCGGTTCTTTTTATTGGCTCTGGAAGTATTTTTACGGTCGATCAACGAGAGCGGGTAATCGTTTTTCGCTTGGGTGAAATTGTTCGAACAGACCTAGAGCCAGGGTTACACTTCAAATTTCCATTTATTAATAACGTTCGAAAATATGATGGTCGTCTTCAAACGCTTGATTCTAAGGCAGAGCGTTTTTTAACCTCTGAAAAGAAAAATGTGATTGTTGATACTTTCGTGAAATGGAGAATCGCCAATGTGGATAATTTCTATCGAGCTGTTGGTGGCGACCCTAGGCAAGTTGATACACGATTAAATCAATTTGTAAAAGAAGGCATGCGAGCAGCGTTTAGTAAGCAAACAATTAAAGAGTTAATTTCGGTAGGTAGAGATACAATCCGTTTAGGGCTTGTTAAAGAAATTAATGAGTTAGCAAATGGTCTAGGCATCGATATTATTGATGTTCAAATTAAACGAATTGATTTGCCAGAGGAAGTTAGCGCGTCTGTATACAAAAGAATGGAGTCAGAGCGTGAGCGTGTGGCACGTGACTTTAGATCAAGAGGTAAAGAGGCAGCTGAGAGAATTAAAGCGGATGCTGATAAACAAGGTGAAATTATCTTAGCGACAGCCTATAGGGAGTCGCAAGAATTACGTGGTAGGGGTGATGCCGAAGCGGCTGAAACTTATGCCGGTGCATATAATAAGAACAAAGAGTTCTTCGCTTTTTACCGTAGTTTAGATGCCTATCGTAAAAGTATGGGGGCAGGAGATGACCTTATTGTGCTTGAACCGACATCTGATTTCTTTAAATATTTTAAGAAACAGTAAGTTTATATAAGCAGTAATTGCTAATGGGGTTTTGTAATGGCGTGGCAAGAACTATTTGCGGCAATGGCATTGGTGTTGGTTTTAGAAGGGATTGTTCCATTTATAAGCCCCGATGCACTACGCAAAACCTATCAGCGGTTAATAGAAATGGATGATAAAACGATTCGCATGTCAGGGCTTTTAAGCATGATTGCGGGTGTTATTTTATTAACGCTGGTGCGATAAGGTTAACAAGTTAATGGCTAAGAAAAATAATTGGATGTTACCAGAAGGTATTGATGCCTTACTCCCGAATGAGGCGGCTCGTTTGGAAACCATGCGGCGCAAATTGTTAGATTTGTTTCGATCTTGGGGGTATCAGTATGTTATTCCACCGATGGTTGAATTTCGCGATACCTTGCTAACAGGAACGGGCAGTGAATTAGCGCTTCAGACGTTTAATTTAACTGACCAGATCAGTGGTAAAGCTTTAGGGGTTAGAGCCGATATGACGCCGCAAGTGGCTCGTATGGCCTCACATCACCTTTATAAAGAGGCACCTACTAGGCTTTGTTACCTCGGCTCAATACTACAGGCGCGAGGTGCTAAGATTGAAAAATCACGTAGCCCAATTCAAGTAGGGGTAGAGCTTTACGGCAGCCAGCACATTGAAAGTGATGTGGAAATTATACGGTTGATGCTCGAAACCTTAGCAATAGCTGGCTTACAAGAAGTTCACTTAGATTTAGGTCACGTGGCCATTTTTAGAGAGCTTGCCAAAAACGCCGGCTTAACGGTTGAGCAAGAAGCTGAGTTATTTGAAGTATTGCAACGAAAAGCGACGGAAGAGCTAGAAGAATTGCTATCAACCTTCCAGTTAGATAAAGCTTGGTATGAGGCTTTTTATCAGTTGTTAAACCTAAATGGTGATATATCTGTTCTTAATGATGCAAAAACTAATTTAGCAATTGGCGGCGCTGATGTTTTACAAGCGATAGACGAGCTTCAACGGACCGCTGAATTACTGCAGAATATTTACCCCGCGTTACCTTTATACTTTGATTTAGGTGAGCTTCGTTGTTATCAATACCAAACAGGTATTGTGTTTGCTGCGTTTGTGCCGGGCTTTGGCTCAGAAGTGGCGCGTGGTGGCCGATACGATAACTTAACAGAACAAATGGACGATTTGCTACCAGCCACTGGGTTTAGTGCGGATGTCAAAGTGTTATCACGCTTAAGTCAGTTAAGCGAAGAACAAACTGACAATGTTATTTTAGCGCCCGATGTAATGGATGCTGATTTGCATGATGTTATTCGTCAATTGCGAGCATCGGGCCGAATTGTTATACAAGCGCTACCCGGTGATACGCAACAACCCGATCATACGTTGACCATCAAACAGATAAACGGTCAATGGCAAGTGAGTGAATAACGCACTTGTATCAATTCATAATCATAGTTTAGATAGAGACATAAAATGGGAAAAAATGTTGTCGTAATTGGCACCCAGTGGGGTGACGAGGGCAAAGGTAAATTGGTTGATTTATTAACTGATGATGTTGCTGCAGTTGTGCGCTTTCAAGGGGGGCATAATGCTGGCCATACCTTAGTGATTGGAAATGAAAAAACAGTATTGCATCTGATTCCATCAGGTATCTTAAGAGAAAATGTTCAGTGTTTAATTGGTAACGGTGTTGTGTTATCGCCCGAAGCTTTATTGACTGAAATGGATATTTTAGAAAAAGCCGGTGTTAAGTTGGATGGACGCTTGAAGATTAGTGAAGCCTGTCCATTAATATTACCTGTGCATATAGGTTTAGATCTAGCGCGCGAAAGAGCACGAGGTAATAAAGCAATTGGCACCACAGGACGTGGAATTGGGCCTGCTTATGAAGATAAGGTTGCAAGACGAGGTTTGCGTGCCGGCGATTTATTAACACCAAAGATTTTTGCGGAAAAGCTGCAAGAACTATTGAAGTACCATAATTTTGTGTTGGAGCATTATTTCAATGCCGAAACGTATGATTTTCAAACAATGTATGACCAAGTAATGGAGCAGGCACAGATCATTAAGCCAATGCTTATTGATGTGGCCGATCAACTGCATAAATACAGTCGCGACAGTCAAAATATTTTATTTGAAGGCGCACAAGGCGCATTATTAGATATTGACCATGGCACCTACCCCTATGTTACTTCGTCTAACACTACTGCTGGTAGTTCGGCCAGTGGCAGCGGAATGGGGCCTTGTGATATGGATTATATTTTAGGCATCACTAAAGCTTATACAACGCGTGTTGGTAGCGGACCGTTTCCGACCGAGTTAAATGATGAAGTGGGGGAGTACTTAGGTAAAAAAGGGCATGAGTTTGGTGCAACAACCGGTCGTGAAAGGCGTTGTGGCTGGTTCGATGCTGTGTCACTTCGACGCTCTGCCCGCTTGAACAGTTTAACTGGTATTTGCTTAACCAAACTGGATGTAATGGATGGACTCAAGGAAGTAAAAATATGCACCGCATATAAGTTAAACGGTGAGATTATTGACGTACCACCCATTGGTGCTGAAAATTATGCACAGTGTGAGCCAATTTTTGAAACAATGCCTGGCTGGCAAGGTCAAACGGAAGGGTGTAAATCGTTAGACGGCTTTCCAAAAGAAGCGCTAGCGTATATTAAACGATTAGAGGAACTCGTAGAGGTGCCTATTGATATTGTTTCCACAGGACCAGAAAGGACAGAGACGATTGTTCTGAATAACCCATTCAGTTAATGCTAAACAATTGATGCCTTAATACATAAAGCCCTTATAACGTATATTTATAAGGGCTTTTTTTTGCACGAAATTAGTGATCTATGGACTATATACATAGCCCAAGCATTAGTTTTACTATTTTTGACTCATAATTGGCCAGTGTTAAACTGATTAAAAGAATAATAATAAAAATAGGGGAAGCGTATGTTTAATATGACAAATTATGATGATGTCAAAGCATCATTCAGATTAGAAACGCCGGCACTTTATAACTTTGCTTTTGATGTCATTGATAAAAGAGCGCAAGAAGCCGATAAATTGGCGTATATCGAAGTCGATAGTACGGGCGAGAATATTCGATATTATCAATTTAGCGATCTTTCTAAACGATCTAATCAATTTGCAAATGGCTTGCTAAGCTTAGGCGCTAAAAAAGGCGACTTGGCTTTTGTTATGATTCCCCGAGTTGGTGAATGGTACTCAGTAATGCTGGGCTGTTGCAAATTAGGTGTGGTAACGATGCCAGCTACTAATTTGTTAACCTCACAAGATATTGAATATCGTATCAATCGCTCAAAGGCCAGTATGGCAATTGTGAGTGCCAATAACGCAGATAAGGTTGAGGCGATTAAAAAGAACTGCCCTAGTCTTAAGACGCTGATTGTTATTGGAGAACCAAAAGAAGGTTGGTGTACATTTGAATCACTTACTCAACCTGCAAGCACTCATTTAGATAGGTCACAATTAGCACCGAGCAAAGCATCAGATTTAATGATGATTTACTTTACCTCTGGTACGACAGGAATGCCAAAAATGGTGCCACGAGATAACGCCTATGCACACGCCCATACGATTACGGGTAAATATTGGATGGATCAGCAAGAAAATGATATCCATTGGACGTTGTCTGACACGGGTTGGGCTAAAGCAGCCTGGGGAATGTTGTATTCACCATGGCAAATGGGGTCTGCAATGGTGTTGTTTGATGGTGTGGGTTTTGATGCCGAATTACACTTGAAATTAATTGAAAAGTTAGGAGTAACAACATTCTGCGCGCCGCCAACCGTTTACCGAGTATTTGCTCAAATGGACTTATCAAGCTATAACTTAAGTTCAGTTCGTCATGCGTTAGGAGCAGGTGAGCCGTTAAACCCGGAAGTGATTAAAGCTTGGTATAACGCCACGGGTGGAAAAATTTACGATGGCTATGGTCAAACCGAAACCATTAATATTGTTGCCAACTACCCATGCATGCCTGTTAAACCAGGCTCTATGGGTAAGCCGGTACCGGGTGTTAATGTGCAAGTTGTTGATGAAAAAGGTGATATTTGTGCGGTAGATTGCATTGGCAGTATAGCCATTGAACTAACAGAGCCGCTTCAGCCGGGTATGTTTGAGGGCTATTGGCAAGATGATGAAGCAACGGCAATGTGTTTCAAAAACGGTTGGTACTATACGGGAGATAATTGTAGCGTCGATAAAGACGGGTATTTTTGGTTTGTTGGGCGCTCAGATGACATGATTAATTCATCGGGATACAGAATTAGCCCATTTGAAGTAGAAAGTTCTTTATTAGAACACCCTGCCGTTCTTGAGTCAGCGGTCATTGGAAAGCTAGATGAAGCACGTGGCGAAGTAGTTAAAGCGTTTATTATTTTAGCCAGTAACTATCAACCTAGTGATGAGCTGAGACGAGACATTCAAGCCTTCATGAAAAAACAGACAGCACCTTATAAATACCCACGAGAAATTGAATTTGTTGAGTCATTACCAAAAACAATTTCAGGAAAAATAAGGCGTATTGAACTAAGGCAAAACAGTTAGGAGTTATAGCATGTCAGTAGCACAAGAGACGGTCGTTGACCCCAGTAAACTTGTAAAATATAAAGCTAATAACCACGTGCGTTTTATTACCGCAGCCAGTTTGTTTGACGGTCATGATGCGGCGATTAATATTATGCGCCGTATTCTTCAATCAACGGGGGCTGAAGTTATTCACTTAGGGCATAATCGTTCGGTACAAGAAGTGGTTAATGCAGCTATTCAGGAGGATGTGCATGGTATTGCAATAAGCTCTTATCAAGGCGGACATGTTGAATATTTTAAATACATGATTGACCTGTTAAAAGAAAAGGGGGCATCGCATATCAAGGTCTTTGGAGGCGGCGGTGGGGTTATCGTGCCAGAAGAAATTGAACAGTTGCATGCCTATGGTGTGTCTCATATATTTAGTCCAGCCGATGGGCAATCATTACAGCTACAAGGGATTATCAATGAGATGATCGAAACATCGGACTATGACCTTGCACAGGTGGGTATACCTGATGATTTTGATGATTTGAATGAACACGGGTATCGAAAATTATCACGTCTTATTACAGGCTTCGATGAAAATACGGTTTCAAAACAATCTACTGATGCAATCAATGTGCGTGCTAAGGCGTTTTCAAAAACCCCTGTGTTGGGTATTACGGGAACCGGTGGTGCTGGTAAGTCGTCCTTAACAGATGAGCTTATTAGACGTTTTAATATTGAGCTTGAGCATTTAAAAATTGCGGTTATTGCCATTGACCCTACCAAACGTAAAACGGGTGGTGCCCTATTAGGCGACCGTATTCGTATGAATGCGATTAATCACCCGAATATTTATTTTCGATCGATCGCAACGCGCAACACGAAAGGCGAAGTCCCTGAAGCATTACCAAACATTATAGATGCCTGCAAAGTTGCAAATTTTGATTTAATTATTGTAGAAACCCCAGGCATTGGGCAGGGTGATGCGGGTATTGTTCCGTTTGTTAATGTATCGATGTATGTGATGACGCCTGAGTTTGGGGCAGCCAGTCAGTTAGAAAAAATTGATATGTTGGATTTTGCTGATGTAGTGGTGATTAATAAATTTGATCGCAAAGGCAGTGACGATGCTTTTCGCGATGTTAGAAAGCAGTATCAACGTAATTACGAACTCTTTACAACCCCGATCGAAGAACTGCCAATTTATGGCACTATCGCATCAAAATTTAATGATGATGGGGTAACGGCGTTGTATCAGGGCTTATTAAAAATCTTCGAGAGCAAAGAGCTTAACAGCTGGGAAGGTGACTTTTTTGCTCAAGTAGCCATCAAACGCTCAACAACAAGTAGCGCGATTATTGCTGTTGAACGGCAACGTTATTTAGCTGAAATTGCCGAAACAGTGCGTGATTACCATAAAAAAATCGAACAGCAAGTCACCGTTGCACGAGAACGTCAGCAATTGAAACAAGTGCAACGTATGTTGGGTGAGCCTGCAAGCGACGAAGCCTTCAATAGACAAATTTTGAAGCGTGAAAATGCGCTCGATCCACGTTGTAAAAGATTGCTTGATGTTTGGGAAGATACAAAAAAAGCCTATAAAGAAGACACCTATGTGAACACTATTCGGGATAAAAAAGTGACAACGAATATAGCAACATACTCTTTGTCAGGCACCCGTATTCCAAAAGTCTCAATACCCGCTTATGAAGACGATGGCGAACGATTACGTTTTTTATTAAAAGAAAATTTACCGGGAAGCTTTCCGTATACCGCCGGTGTGTTTAGTTTTAAGCGCGAAGGTGAAGACCCAGCCCGTATGTTTGCGGGTGAGGGCGACCCCTTCAGAACCAATCGACGTTTTAAATTATTGTCTGAAAGTTCAGAGGCAACACGGCTATCAACAGCCTTTGATTCGGTAACACTGTATGGCAATGACCCAGGTGTGAGGCCCGATATATATGGGAAAGTTGGCAATTCGGGCGTTTCTATTGCTACTTTAGACGATATGAAAGTTTTGTTTGATGGTTTTGACTTATGCGCACCAACAACATCCGTTTCGCTAACGATTAACGGCCCAGCGCCAACCTTATTGTCGTTCTTTTTAAATACCGCTATTGATCAACAGTGCGATAAATTTGAAGAGGAAAAAGGACGCTGCCCCTCAGAGGACGAACGCAATGAGATTAAAGATTGGGCTTTATCGAATGTACGAGGTACCGTTCAAGCAGATATTCTTAAAGAGGATCAAGGTCAAAACACGTGTATTTTTTCGACAGAATTTAGCCTGAAAATGATGGGTGACATCCAACAATATTTTATCGATAAACAAGTCCGTAATTTCTACTCAGTCTCGATCTCGGGTTACCACATCGCTGAAGCGGGCGCGAACCCTATTTCCCAGTTGGCCTTTACCTTGTCAAATGGCTTTACTTATGTAGAAACCTATTTGTCACGAGGTATGCATATTGATGATTTTGCCGCTAATTTGTCATTCTTTTTTTCTAATGGTATGGACCCGGAATATACCGTTATGGGCCGAGTAGCGCGGCGAATTTGGGCCGTTGCAATGCGTTTTAAATACGGGGCAAATGATCGCTCACAAAAATTAAAATACCATATCCAAACATCGGGCCGTTCATTACATGCTCAAGAGATGGATTTTAATGATATTCGGACTACTTTGCAGGCATTGATTGCCATTAATGACAACTGCAATAGCCTTCATACCAACGCATATGATGAAGCGGTGACAACACCAACCGAAGAGTCTGTCCGCCGTGCGATGGCAATTCAACTTATTATCAATAAAGAGTACGGCCTTGCAAAAAATGAAAATGCCTTGCAGGGGGCTTTTATTATCGAAGAGCTGACTGATTTAGTCGAAGAAGCAGTGCTACGCGAATTTGAACGCATTTCTGAACGTGGTGGTGTGCTCGGTGCAATGGAGACGGGGTATCAACGTGGGAAAATTCAAGATGAATCAATGAATTATGAAATGTTGAAACATACAGGTGAGCTGCCAATTATTGGGGTAAACACGTTTAAAAATCCAACGGCTGATGAGTCCGTAACGTCTATCGAATTGGCGCGCTCCACGGAAGAAGAAAAACAAAGTCAATTGCATCGATTAAAGGCTACCCACGAAGCAAACGAAGATAAGGCCGTAGAAGCACTGCATGATTTACAACAGGCGGTGCAAAATAATGAGAACGTTTTTGAGGTGTTAATGGAGGCAGGTCGCTATTGCTCATTGGGCCAAATTACAGAGGCGTTTTTTGAGGTCGGCGGACAGTACCGCCGGAATATGTAGGCGGTAGTAATCTAAAAATAAGCTTGATAAAACTAAAGCTAAGACCTAGTTGTTAAGGCTTTTATTGATCTGGCATGCCAATTGCTCTGTTGTAAACATATTTAAAGCAATATGGAGATGGCAATGGACGTACCAGCTATATTAAGTCCACAGATGGGTAGCGCCTCGAAGGGTGCTGCTGATTCGGTTATAAGTGATTCCAGTCGCTCAAACGATGACGGGTTTTCAAAACATTTTGAAAAAAATATAGACCGTCTTAATAGGCAGAGTCATGAACCAGCATCATCGGATAAACATGCTGAAAACACTGGTAACACGGCGGTTGTTGTTAATAAGACTAATGCGCCGGAAGCTGCTTCATCCTCCAAGATTGTAACGGCTGATGAAACTCAATCAGAACAAACGGCAACGGTTACCGAGGTGCTATCTAACGCTTCAGGGCAACTGCATGAAGACGTCATTATCGTAGAAAATACAGCTGAGATACCCACAGAGGTAGGCGTAATATTAGTTGAGCCTAAGCTTGAAGCAGGGGAAGCTATGGCTGCGATTAGCGGCAATGAATTGCCACCAGCGGCAGCTTTGGGCGGCCCATTAAACAGCGATATATTGGCTAATGCTAATGTGCGCGACAAAGATATAGTGTTTGACCCACTAACGGCCGGACGGTTGCCGGACCAGAGGGGTAGATTGAATGGGAAAGGTGGCGAAGTGAATTTTTTGAATTCGTCGGCTACGCTGCCATCCTTAAATAAGCCTCAATCTACAAGTCTGCCTGATGCACTTGTAGGTGATTTAAAAAACACAGTGTCTGATACGGTAAACTCCATGTTTACTCAGCAAACGGCAGGCAGTAAAGCTTTACCAGTAACAGAAGGCTTGTTATTAAATGTAGGGGCACCGGTTGCTGGGCAAACACAACATGCCGTAATTGATAAGGCAAATTTGCAGCTTGATACGCCAATGAACAGTCAGAAGTGGGGGGAGCACTTCACCCAGCGAGTACAGTGGGTAGTGGGCCAATCCATGTCTGGCGCCCAGATTAGGTTGAACCCTCAGCATATGGGGCCTATTGAGGTCAGAGTCCAAATGCAAAATGATCAAGCAATGGTGTCATTTACTGCACAACATGGTGCAACAAGAGAAGCCATTGAGGCGGCTCTTCCCCGCTTACGCGATATGTTGAATGAGCAAAACGTCAACGTGGTGGGTATTGATGTATCGCAACATTCATTTAGTGATCAACGTGAACAAGCTTCCAATAGCCAAGAAGGTGGAATGGCTCAATCAGATGAGTTTAATCGGGACACCGGTGAATCAATGTTTGATTCACAAGATGCTGAACAAGTACGACGATACACTGGTTTATTTAGTGACTTTGCCTGACGTTTAAATAGACAGTTAGTTAGGATGTTTTAAAAGCCTAAGTTGTTCTAAGAACACTTAGGCTTTTTTACGTTTAGGGTGGTTAAATTTTGACAAACACCAAAAATACTAGGTTGCTTAATGACTTGATTTTGACGCCTGAGCATTAGTTTATTATAAGTCATTGAAAAATATTGATTTAATATATGGCACAGCAATTGCTATTACTGTTTTTATGTAATAACTTTTGGACGTAAATATTATGGCAGACGAAGAGCAAGAGCAAGAAACAGCAGTTGAAAATGCGGCGGGTTCTAAAAAGAAGTTAATTATGATCGCGGGCGGTGTTGTGTTGGCCATTATACTGCTAGGCGCTGGCTTGTATTTCACAGGTTTTTTTGAAGCAGAAAAAGGTCCGGTTGTGGGTGAGTCAACAGAAGCTATTGAAGAAAAAGCAGATGAACAGAATGCTGATGAGGCTGAAGCGGTAGCCGTTTATCAAGCATTGACGCCGCCGTTTATGGTTAATTTTTCAGACGGCAATATAAAGGTCTTAAAACTGGCTATCAGTATTATGGTCGATGATGAAGGCGTTATTGATGCGGTAAAAAAACATGACCCTGTGATTCGAAACAATATTCTAATGATGCTGTCTGCTCAAGATCCTGAAGTACTTAAAACATCAAAAGGAAAAGAACAGCTGCAATCAGATGTTAAAGAAGAAATTAATAAAATTTTAGTTAAGAGAAGTGTCTCTTCTAACGTAAAAGAAGTCTTTTTTACAGACTTGGTCATGCAGTAAATGTCTGATTCGGATTTATTATCGCAAGATGAAATTGATGCCTTATTGCAAGGTGTCGATGGTGGCGATGTTGAAACAGAAACAGGCGTTGATGCGCCAAACGGTGAGGCGAGCAATTATGACTTTAATAGCCAAGATAGAATCGTGCGTGGGCGAATGCCAACACTTGAAATGGTTAATGAGCGCTTTGCACGTTATTTCCGCATTAGCCTGTTTAACTTCTTAAGGCGCTCAACAGAGGTGTCTGTATCAGGCATTCAAATGTTGAAGTTTTCAGAATACGTCCAAAGCCTGTTTGTACCAACTAACTTAAATATTATAAAAATAAAGGCCTTACGTGGGTCAGCCTTGTTTGTTTTTGACCCAAGCTTGGTCTTTATGATTGTGGATAGTTATTTTGGCGGTTCTGGAAAATTTCATAATACGAGCGAAGCACGCGAATTTACAGCAACAGAAATACGCGTAGTTCGAATTGTTTTGGACATTGTTTTTGAAGACTTGATGAAAGCATGGGAGCCGGTTTTAAAACTTGAGTTTGAGTATGTTAATTCTGAGGTAAACCCTCAATTTGCCAATATCGTTAGCCCGACAGAGGTGATGGTGGTATCGACTATTCATCTTGAGCTTGAAGGGGGTGGCGGAGATATTCAATTTAGTTTGCCATACAGCATGTTAGAACCGATTCGTGAACTGTTAGATGCCGGTATTCAAAGTGACCGTGGTGATATTGATGTACGTTGGAAGTCTGCATTAAGGAACGACATTAAAACAGCAGATGTGGATATTAACTGTGTATTACTAAAGAAAGAAGTTTCACTTAAAGAGGTTTTATCCTTTAAGGAAGGCGATATTTTACCGATTACCTTACCAGAGCAGGTCATTGTTGAGTCTGGAGAAATGCCATTGTTTAGAGGCAAGCTTGGTGAAAGTAATGGACACTTTGCGGTGAAACTTCAAGAGAAGATGGAACGTGAAGAAGTGAAGATTTTGGTCAATGATGAGGAATAAAGAAAATGAGTGATGACGATAATACTAATGACACTTCTGACCTAGGTGGGACAGCAAATGAGCCATCAGATAACAATGCTGATTGGGGCGATGAGAGTACTAATGAACATGATGATGCACAAGCAGCAGCGTTCGCACCTGTCTCTGATACCAGCGCGCCTAGCAGCATGGACAGCGAAATAAATCTGGATGTTATTTTAGATGTGCCAGTGACTGTTTCAATGGAAGTGGGTAATACAAAGATCAGTATTCGTAACTTACTTCAGCTAAACCAAGGCTCGGTGATTGAGTTAGACCGCCTAGCTGGTGAACCGATGGATGTGCTGGTGAATAAAACGCTTATCGCGCGTGGTGAGGTAGTGGTTGTGAATGATAAGTTTGGCCTGCGTTTAACGGATATTATCAGCCCCGCCGAGCGAGTAAAGAAGCTGAAGTAATGAACTACTTACGGGCTTTATCATTGATGTTCACTTCAACAGCTGCCTTCTCATCGGTGCCAACTGCTATTGGTTCGAATAGCGTAGATCCGTTGTCTACAGCGAATCTAACGCAGTGGACGATAGGTTTGTTCTTTGTTTTATTGCTGATTCTTATCGTTGCTTGGGCCGCAAAGCGTTTTACAGGGCTAGCCTCTAGTCATAAAGGTCATTTGAAAGTACTGTCTGGTGTGTCGTTGGGGCATCGAGAAAAAGCAGTCTTGATACAGGCGGGTAATCAACACCTGCTACTTGGTGTTGCACCGGGTAGGGTGGTGACCTTGCATACCTTTGAGGCCGGTGAAATATCTCAAAGCCTTAGTCAGGAAGAAGCAGTACCGACAGCTTTTCAAGACAGTTTAAAAAAAGTAATGAATAAAAAGGGCGCAGAATGAAAAGGCCACTATTGTTTATTATTTTTTTCTCTCTTGTTCCCATGACGAGTTTTGCGGCGAATGGCATTGAGGCCATTACTATCGCTGGAGACGGTAAAAGTTATTCGGTCACGCTGCAAATATTAGCAGTTATGACATTGCTGACAGTTTTACCAAGCTTGTTAGTAATGATGACCTCGTTTACACGAATCATTATTGTTTTTTCCATTCTTCGCCAAGCGATGGGCACACCACAAACACCTAGCAATCAAATTTTGTTGGGGCTGGCTTTATTTTTAACTTTTTTCATTATGTCGCCAGTGTTAGAAAAGGCGAATGAAGAGGCTCTGCAACCTTATTTAAACGATCAGATAGCGGCAGATATAGCTATTACAAAAGCAATAGAGCCGTTTCGTGGCTTTATGTTGCGCCAGACCAGAAGTGATGATTTGGAAATGTTTGCCAGAATTTCTGGAGCGGAGCCTATCACAGATGAGTCAGATGTGCCGTTATCGCTGTTATTACCGGCGTTTGTGACCAGTGAGCTAAAAACAGCGTTTCAAATTGGGTTTATGATCTTTGTTCCTTTTCTTATCATCGATATGGTCGTGGCCAGTGTCTTGATGTCGATGGGTATGATGATGTTATCTCCATTGATTATTTCCTTGCCATTTAAGCTGATGTTATTTGTTTTAGTAGATGGCTGGTCGCTGATTATGGAGACTTTAGCCGCGAGCTTCTTTACTTAGGAGGTAGAACTAATGACACCTGATAGCGTCATGAATTTAGGCGAGCAAGCCTTGCAAGTAACGGTCCTTTTATCGGCACCTATTTTATTATCGGCGTTAGCCATTGGTTTTATTGTTGCGATGTTTCAGGCAGCAACACAAATTAATGAGCAGACATTAAGTTTTGTTCCTAAGTTATTGATCATCGTTGTTGTTTTATCTATTGCCGGGCCATGGATGTTGCGCTTAATTATTAATTTTACGCGCCAAACATATCTAAGTATTCCTGATTTAATCGGTTAAGCGGATACTCTAAGCGTGGTCTATAGTGAACAACAAATCATGGCTTGGGCATCGAGTTTTTTTTGGCCCTTGCTTCGCATAAGTGCCATGTTTATTGCAATCCCTGTGTTTAGTGGGCGTTTTGTTGATAATAAAATTCTTGTTGGCGCAGCATTGATGGTGACTTTTTTTACGCTTCCTCTTTTACCTGAACACCGAGCGATTGATGTGTTGAGTCATGAAGGCATTATGACGGGGTTGCAACAATTATTGATTGGCCTGTCAGTGGGGTTTGTTTTGCAGTTGGTATTCAGTGCTATTATTTTTGCAGGACAGGGAATTGCTTACAGTATGGGCCTAGGTTTTGCCTCGATGATGGACCCAACTACCGGCGTCAGCGTACCGGTGGTTAGTCAATTTTATTTGGTACTGGCTACTCTTTTGTTTTTAACACTTGGGGGGCACTTGGTGTTAATTGAAATGTTGATCGATAGTTTTAATACCCTACCGATTGGTGATATCGGCATGGAGCGTTCGGACATTTGGTCCATTATTGCCTGGTCAAGCAGAATTTTTTCAGCTGGGCTATTAATGGCATTACCAGCCATTGTGTCGTTATTAATGGTCAATATTGCCTTCGGTGTTGTTACAAGAGCAGCGCCACAACTTAATATTTTTGCGGTTGGTTTTCCCATTACACTCATTTTAGGAACATTATTAATGTGGGTTACCCTTACGTCAGTACTTGGAAATTTTACCAATTTGCTGGCAGAAAGTTATGGTGTGATTGGCGACTTTTTACGGATAAGGCGTTGATATGGCGACTGATAACGACCAAGAAAAAACCGAAGAACCCACCGCCAAACGTGAGGAAGACGCCCGAAAAAAGGGTGATATTGCACGCTCTAAAGAACTGAATACGGTCGTTGTTTTAATGGTGGGCTCGGTGATGATTTGGATGACCGGTGAGCGCATCATGAAAGGCATGTGGCGCGTGATGGAAGAGGCTTTTACGATAGAAAGAAGCACTTTGTTTGACCCTTTAGCATCAATTAACAGCCTTCAGTTCGCTATGCAGGAGGCACTAATGTTCGTGGCCCCTTTTTTAGCGGCGATGGTGGTTGCTGCGTTAGCGGCCCCTATTGCGATGGGGGGCTGGTCATTTAGTGCTGAAGCCTTTGCTCCTAAGGCAAGCAAAATGAATCCGCTTGAAGGCTTTAAGCGAATGTTCGCGATGCGCAGTCTAATAGAGCTGGTTAAATCTTTACTTAAGTTTGGCTTAATATTAGGCATTATGGCTTTGTTAGTGGATATCTATTTGCGCGAGTTTATCTATCTTAGTCAATTACCGTTAGAAAATGCCTTGCTTCGAGCCAGCGATGTGATGACCTTATCTTTTGTCATTTTATGCTCGTCTTTATTATTGGTCGTGGCGATTGATGTGCCGTTTAGTTTATGGGAATACAAGAAAAAGCTAAAAATGACGCTTCAAGAAGTGAAAGATGAAATGAAGCAGACCGAAGGGCGGCCCGAAGTAAAAGGTAAAATACGTCAATTGCAACAAGAAATGTCACAAGGAAGAATGCTAGAAGCGGTACCACAGGCTGATGTTATTGTGACCAACCCCACGCATTTTGCAGTAGCACTTAAATACGAGGAAGGTGGAAGCGATGCCCCCATCGTTGTTGCTAAAGGTGCGGATTTAATAGCCGCGAAAATAAGGAATATTGCGGTTGGTAATGGGGTTACGCTGGTTTCAGCGCCACCTTTAGCTAGGGCCTTATTCTTTACGACGGAAATTGATCAAGAAGTCCCTAAAGGGCTTTACCTAGCGGTAGCTCAAGTCTTGGCATATGTTTATCAATTACGAATTGCAACACAAAAGCGCTGGAAGAAACCAGTCGCGCCAAGTGATATTTCTATTCCAGATGAATACAAAAAATATACAAACAACACCGATTAGCGTTTAACAAGGTAGCAATAGACGATGAATTTTAACGACATTTCAAAAATTTTATTAGATTTCGCGCGAAATGGTTTAGGTGCACCCATTTTGATTATGGTCATCTTGGCGATGTTGGTGCTGCCATTGCCACCCTTTTTGCTGGATATGTTATTTACCTTTAATATTGCGTTGTCGTTGATTGTTTTATTGGTAGTGGTTTATGCATTACGGCCACTGGATTTTGCTGTTTTTCCAAGCTTCTTATTGGTAGCTACGCTATTACGGCTTAGTTTAAATGTTGCATCAACGCGGGTGGTTTTACTTGAGGGGCATAATGGTGGTGATGCTGCCGGTAAAGTGATCGAAGCATTTGGTGCGTTTGTTATTGGTGGTAACTACGCGGTTGGTTTAGTAGTTTTTAGCATCTTGATTATCATTAACTTTGTGGTAGTTACAAAGGGTGCAGGCCGTGTTTCAGAAGTGAGCGCTCGGTTTACTTTGGATGCAATGCCGGGTAAACAAATGGCTATTGATGCAGACTTAAATGCGGGGCTGTTAACACAAGATGAAGCACGTGACAGACGAGCAGAGATTAGTCAGGAAGCTGATTTTTATGGTTCGATGGACGGGGCTAGTAAATTTGTTCGTGGTGATGCTATTGCAGGCATTTTGATTCTACTAATTAATATTGTTGGCGGCCTTGGTGTGGGTGTGTTGCAACACGACTTGGCTTTTTCTCAAGCAATGGAATATTACACATTGCTAACAATTGGTGATGGTCTTGTGGCGCAGATCCCCGGCTTATTACTCTCTACCGCAACAGCCATTATCGTGACGCGAGTGAATAGTAATCAAGATATGGGTGAGCAGGTGTCACTGCAAGTACTTAGTAACCCGAAAGCATTGGCTATTGCTGGTGCGATTATTGGCGTATTAGGGTTGATTCCAGGAATGCCCAACTTAGTGTTTATGTCATTGGCCGGTGCCTTAGGTTATGTTGCTTATTTAATGCATAAAAAACAGCAACAGGCAGAATTAACACCTGTTGAGCTTGATTCGCCTGTACAAGCATTGCCAGATGAACCAAAAGAACTGTCTTGGGATGATGTGGCCCCAGTCGATATGATTGGCCTAGAGGTGGGCTATCGGTTGATTCCCTTAGTTGACAAAACGCAAGGTGGTGAGCTGATGTCAAGAATTAAAGGGGTACGGAAAAAGCTCTCGCAAGAATTAGGCTTTTTAATTCCATCTGTGCATATTCGTGACAACCTAGACTTGGCACCGAATGTGTATCGCCTAACATTGATGGGCGTTAATATTGGCGAGGTTGAAATTCACCCTGATAGGGAATTGGCGATTAATCCAGGCCAAGTATTTGGTGATATTCAAGGCATTGCTACAAAAGACCCCGCGTTTGGTCTAGACGCGGTTTGGGTTGACTCATCGCAAAAGGACCAAGCACAAACAATGGGCTATACCGTTGTTGACCCTGGGACTGTTGTGGCAACACATTTAAGTCAGATTATTCAAACACATGCGCATGAGTTATTAGGCCATGAGGAAGTCCAGCAAATGCTCGATACGCTGAAAAAGTCAGCGCCAAAACTGGTTGAAGACTTAGTACCAGAAACCATTTCATTAGGTACAGTTGTTAAAGTGCTGCAAAATTTATTACAGGAAAATATTCCGGTTCGAGATATGCGAACAATTGCCGAGACACTGATTGAACATGGGCGTAGCAGTCAAGATGCTGGCGCATTAACAGCGGCCGTTAGAATTGCCCTTGGCCGCTCAATAGTCCAGAAAATCAGTGGCTTAGACAGTGAACTGTCAGTGATTACTTTAGATCCAGATTTGGAACGCTTATTGCAACAAAGCTTACAAGCGTCAGAAGATGGTAGCGCAGGATTGGAACCAGGGTTAGCAGAAAGAATGATAAATGCATTGCAAGAAAGTACTCAAAAACTAGAAATGGAAGGGAAAAGTGCCGTTCTTCTAGTCTCTGGCTTTTTGCGCCCTTGGTTAGCTCATTTTGTTCGCCACTCAATATCAACATTAAATGTTTTGTCGTATAACGAAATCCCTGAGGATAGACAAGTTCGTGTTGTTGGGAGTGTTGGGCAAAATGGATAATAGACTTTACGAGGTTATATTCGATGAAAATTAAACGTTTTTTTGCTCCCGATATGCGTGAAGCACTTAAGCTGGTCAAAGAGCAGCTGGGTGCGGATGCGGTTATCCTATCAAATAATAGAGTAGACGGTGGCGTCGAAATTGTGGCGGCTAAGGATTATGATGAGCAAGCCATTCAAGCAGCGGCCGATAAGAAAGAAACGTTGCTAGATGCTAGGTTGGATGAGGAGCTAAAAGATGACAGGGTGTCAATAGACTGGAATGAGCCGCCTAAGCAGGCGTTTAGAGAGGACTATACGCCGGGCCACAAAAAACCGGCGCTGAAACAACGGTTAGTTAAACCAAAACCAGCAAAAAACAAACCGGCAGGGGTTGAGCCAACATGGGTTGAAGACCCAGCTATTAAGGCAGTTAAACATGAATTAGACATGATGCGGCATGAGTTTAGAACCGTATTAAACGAATTGTCTTGGTCAGACCGGACGCAACAAAACCCAGTACGAATTGATGTTATTAGACGATTGTTGGATACCGGGTTTTCAAAAAAACTAAGTGTTAAGTTGGCCGAAACGGTTGTTACAGAAACAGAGCTTGAAGAGGCGTGGCTTAATTGCTTAACACTAGCCGCCGATTCACTACCTATCATGGAGAACAAAATACTTGATGACGGTGGTTTGGTCGCTTTAGTGGGCCCTACAGGTGTGGGTAAAACCACCACTATCGCAAAAATTGCTGCACGTTTTAGAATGCGTCACGGGCCTGATTCATTAGCATTAATCACAACAGATAATTTCCGTATTGGGGCTCATGAGCAATTGAGTAATTTTGCTAGAATTTTAGGTGTGCCTATGCGTGTTGCTTCTACCGAAGAGGATTTCCAAGATGCATTAACGGATTTCGTCGATAAACGGTTGGTATTGATCGATACAGCTGGGATGAGTCAACGAGATATTCGGATGACAGAACAGTTCAAATTATTGCAAGACGATAAGTTTGAGATAGATAATTATTTGGTCATTTCGGCGACTACCGAATCTAGGGCTATGCGCGAAGTGATTAAAACGTTTGCAGATGCAGAGCCAAAAGGCTGCATTCTTAGTAAATTGGATGAAACAGATTGCCCTGGCAGTGCACTATCTGCCATTATTGAACAACAAATACCCTTGGGTTTTGTAACAGATGGGCAACGAGTACCTGAAGATCTCCATTACCCATCTGCCAGCGAGCTTATGGCAACGTTTATTGAACCCAGTGAATTATTAGCAGATGAAGAAGATATTGGTTTATCTGTGTTATTAGATGGGTCTTCGCGACATGCGAATGTTTAAAGAAGGCTTGAATCAAGCATCAGGAATGAAACAGATGACAAATAAAAAACCTGTGAGAGTGATTGCAGTAGCCAGTGGTAAAGGTGGGGTGGGTAAAACAAATTTATCTGTAAACCTGGGAATCGCTTTTTGTAAATTAGGCCGAAAAGTTGCGCTGCTTGATGCAGATATGGGGTTAGCCAATGTTGATATTTTGCTGGGGCTGCACCCGGAATTTAATTTAACCCATGTGTTAAGTGGGGAAAAAACGTTAGACGAAATTGTTGTTGAAGGCCCTCAGGGCTTAAAAGTCATTCCAGCCTCATCAGGTGTTCAGCATATGGCAGAAATGGGCACGCTGGAACAAGCTGGGATTATTAATGCGTTCAGCGAATTTCAAGAAGAAATTGATTTATTATTGGTTGATACCGCAGCGGGCATTCATGGCGGTGTGATTAATTTTGCAAGGGCTTGTCAAGAGGTGTTGATTGTTGTTTGTGATGAACCAACGTCATTAACCGATGCGTATGCGTTGATTAAGTTGTTAAACCGTGATCATGGCCTGTCTCGCTTCCATATTATTACCAATATGGTGGAGTCGCTTCAACATGGGAAAATGCTGTACCAAAAGCTCTGTAAAGTCACGGATCAATATCTTGATGTAGCGCTGTATTTTACAGGTGCTGTTCCATTTGATCCAAGTCTCCGTAAGTCAGTTCAAAAACAACAAGCAGTACTTGAGTCTGCGCCAAATAGTCACGCCGCCGTAGCGATTAAAAACCTAGCAAATAAAATTGATCGATGGCCTGTGCAACGGGGTGCGGCAGGTTATCTAGAGTTTTTTGTAGAACGGCTTATTCAGGCGAGTTAAATAGGAGAGTTGACGGAGTGAACGGCATTGCGATGTATACCAACCTTCAAGCAAAAACTGCTGGGGAACTGGTTGCTACACATGCGCCTTTAGTTAAACGCATTGCTTATCACTTATTAGCGAAACTACCGGATACTGTTTTAGTAGAAGACCTTATTCAAGCAGGTATGATAGGTTTATTAGAAGCCTCTAATAACTATAAAGATAACTATGGGGCTAGTTTTGCAACGTATGCTGGAATTCGCATACGAGGCGCCATGTTGGATGATGTTAGGCGCACCGATTGGACGCCTAGGTCGGTGCATAGAAAAGCGCGTCAAATTACTGAAGCGATGCGACGTATTGAACAGCAAACTGGGCGAGATGCGCGTGACACAGAAATAGCCGCGCTGCTAGATATCACAATAGAGGAATACCATAAAATATTGCAAGATAGTACATGTTGTCGGTTATTCAGTACCGATGAGATGGAGGGAGAAAGCGACCAAGTCTCTACAGAAAATATTTTAGAAAACATCAATGAAGAAGACTTTAGAGTGGCACTAGCAGGGGCCATTTCTAGCTTGCCGGAAAGAGAGCAAATGGTCGTATCATTGTATTATGATAATGAACTAAATTTAAAAGAAATAGGCAGTGTATTAGGGGTAAGTGAATCACGAGCGTGTCAAATTAATAATCAAGCAATGCTTCGCTTGAAATCACGTTTGGTAAATTATGCGCCCTCATAAGCATCAGGTATTAAGCCTAATAATTAAGACAATGGAGCTGTATTGATGATTTTTCATTCGATGTTATTCGCCCTAAACCAGGAGAGTGTAATTTGGATATTTTGACCATTTTGGGCGTAATTATTGGCTTTGGTGCTATTTTAGGTGGCAATTTTATGGATGGTGGCCACCTGTCTGCGTTGATTAATGGCCCGGCAGCCTTGATTGTGCTGGGTGGAACCATTGGCGCAGTTTTGCTGCAATCACCCGCAAAAATATTTTTTGGTTCACTTAAGTTATTAAGCTGGGTGCTCTTTCCTCCTAAGCTTAAGCTAAAACAGTCAATCACTAAAATTATTGAATGGAGCGAAATTGCTAGACGTGAAGGGTTACTCGGTCTAGAAGCGGTTGTTGATGATGAAGAAGATGAGTTCGCTAAAAAAGGAATGCAATTATTGGTCGATGGAGCTGAACCAGAAGTAATACGCGATATATTAATGCTTGAATTAGAAGCGCTAGAAGAAAGGCAGTTGCTGAGTGCAAAAGTGTTTGAGTCGATGGGTAGTTATGCACCAACAATCGGCATTATTGGTGCTGTTATGGGTCTTATTCATGTTATGCAAAACTTGTCCGACCCAAGTAAATTAGGAGCTGGTATTGCAACCGCATTTGTTGCAACCATCTATGGTGTAGGCTTAGCTAACTTATTATTTATTCCTATGGCCTCCAAATTAAAAGTTCAAATTCAAGCATACTCGCAATCTCGAGAAATGATGATAGAGGGGATTGCGGCGATAGCCGAAGGTGAAAATCCACGGAATGTTGAGATAAAGCTTCAAGGGTATTTATAGTCAATGGCAAGACGCAAAAAAAAGCTTGAAGAGGTTGAAAACCATGAGAGATGGATGGTTTCTTATGCGGACTTCATTACCCTTTTATTTGCCTTTTTTGTGGTGATGTATTCGGTCTCGTCGGTGAATGAAGGGAAATATAGAGTGTTATCAAGCACTTTAGATGGCGCTTTTAAAGGTCAGCCTAGAACCATGAATCCAATAGAAATTGGCGATGTTCTGCAAAATAAAGCGCTGATTGAAAGGCTGATGGAGCTGGAAGGAGGGGGCGATAAAATGATTCCTGAGCTATTTTCTGAGGCCAAACCACAACAAACAGCTAAAATTGTTGATAGTGACATTGACAGTGATCAAACAATAAGTGAAGCGAAAGTCTTAGGCCAGTTAGCCGACAATTTGGAGTCTGGTTTGTCCCCATTAATAGATAGTGACCTTGTGTCGGTTAAAAAAAATGACCTTTGGGTCGAAATTGAATTGAACAGCAAAATGTTATTTGGAAGTGGTAATGCGAGCTTGTCTGATGAAGCGTTAAGAGTCTTATGGCAAGTCGCCAAGCCAATTAGAAAATTAAATAATACGGTGCAAGTAGAAGGATACACGGATAATATTCCGATAAATTCATTTGAATACCCTTCTAATTGGGAATTATCTGCCGCACGCTCAGCCAGTGTTGTTCATTTATTGACTAAATATGGGATCGATCCGCAACGTTTGGCGGCGGTTGGTTATGGCGAACACCACCCAGTTGAGGATAACCGAACCCCAGAAGGGCGTGAAAGGAATAGACGAGTGGTTATTGTGGTTCAATCGAATGCTATTTCACGTTTTGCAGAAAAAAGAAAATCAGCGCAGGCGGTTATTGAAGAGCCTATGGTTGTTGAAAAGAAAGCGGTCGAATTGCAAGAAGCGATTGAGTTGCCAATGGGTAATGTGAGTGAATCAAATGAATCGACAGCTGAAAAAATAGAGAAGCTTGAGAAAGCCAAAAATAGTCGGTTTAATAAATTTTTGAATTAATATATGGGTTAGTAAAGATGACCGGTATAAATAAAATAACACCAAGTAGAGCTGTTCGTCCTGTTAAGCCGAACAATAAAAATAAACCAGATGCTCAAACAAATAAAAAAATTGAAAAGCAACGACCAAAAGATACTGAGGATGACTCAGTGCCTAAACATATAGACGAAAGGGTTTGATGGAATTTTATATACCTATAGTTGTTACCGCGCTGCTGTTGGCGGTGGTGATGCTGTTTTTTCTAACCTATAAACAATGGTGTAGAACTAAAGCACTAGAGTCTACAGTTAGCCACCTTGGTAAGAAACTTAACACGGTTCAACATGATATTTCAGCCCTTTGTGCGAGTGGTTTAGGTGTTGATGAGCGCGTGGGTGGGGCAGAGCGGCGTGTTCGTAGTTTAATGGGCCGTATAGAAGAATTAGAAGAAAGCGATACGTTTGAGCACTTACAAGAGTTCCAAGGTGCGATAGAGTTGGCGCAAAAAGGGGCTAGCGCTGATGAAATTGTTGAAAAGTGCCACCTAACAGTTGATGAAGCCAGTTTACTGATTCGCTTACATAAGGCTTAGTCTGGTTGCTCTGTATAGTTGTCTGGTACTTTACCGGATAGTAAATAAGCAAAGGCAATGACTTCTGCAACGGCTATATAAAGTGCTTCGGGAATTTCATCTCCGAGAGGAATACTACTGAGTATTTTGACTAATTCTGGGTTGTGATCAAAGGGGATGTCATTAGCAATAGCAAGGTCAATAATGTCCTGTGCAAGATCACCCCTACCTTTTGCGGTTATAGTAGGTGCATGTTGACCGTCGTATTTTAAAGCAATGGCAATATCAGCAGGGTTTACTATGTCAGTCATTAGGCCTTCTCACTTAAAATAGATTCGCTAGGTTTGTTGTTTTGCATTATCGGGCCTGGCCCTTCTTGTAACTGAATACTATCGGTCTTTAAGTTGGCGCGGCTAAGTTGTTCTTTGAAGGTATTTAAGTGACGATCAATTAGCTGCCGTGTTTCGAGTTGTTCTGCCCAAAAATGACTGCTGATTTGATGGTTTTGAAGTGTGAGTTTGTTTTTAATGAGGCCTAATTTTGGAGGGTTCATTTCAAGCGAAACGACCCATTGAGGGCTCGTCTCATTCGTTTTTTTACGAGAGGGGTCTTCTTGTTCAATTTTTAGAAAAACAGACTCCGTAGCTTGTTGGTTTAGAAACGGAATTTCAATTTGCCATGTTTGGCGGCCGGTACTGTTATCGATATTGCTGCTTGCCAGTTGGTTTAGCGTTATTTTAGAAAGCGCACCTTCTGTTTTATTGAGTAAGGCCTTTATTTGTTGGTCGAATAATTGCGCTGCGCTTGCCTGTTGTGTCATAACGGTAGGTTTTACTGAGGACGATGGTGCCGCTTCTTTCGTTAGCCTTTGTGGCTGCGCTTTTTGTTGGCTTGCTGTGGAGTTTGGCCAGGCATTCAATAATTGTATGAGTTTAATAAGGTTTGCCTTTATATCAACGCGAGAGAGCTCAGTAGATTGTTGGTTTAATGCTTTAGTGGCTAAATGTTCGAGTGGAAGCTGATGTTTCGTTGTTGCGTTATCAGAATGGTTTTTTAAAGCGGCTTTATTGTCCAACAGCATTTTTTGTAAGGTTGGTTCTAAAAACACACCTGAGTGCTGGACTGCGTCTTTTAGTCCCGCAGCTGTTGTTATATTTTTTTGCTTGGGCAAGGTGTGAATAATATTATTGGCTAAACGCCGAAGCTGAAGTAATTGCAGCGCCAGTTCTTTTGACTGAGTCAGCGCTGATTGAACTGTTTGCTTATTAATCCCAGCAAGCACTTCGCCGAGTGGCTGATGGAAATCACTGACGGGAGTTTGTTTTGGAAGTAAGTGACGTAAGCTTAACGGTATTTGTTGATTGGCTTGTGGTGGCTGTTTAACGTTTAGGATCAGTTCAGTAGGCGTTCTGTCGACTATCACGTTAATCGTTTGACCAACAGTGACGGGAATATTTGTTTTTACCGCTATCAGTTGATTACCTAAACGGATAATAACGTCATGCTTATTGGCTAATTGATCGACTATTTTTACTTGTAAGGGTTGGCCGGTTTGGAGCTTGTCTATAATTAAAGCAGTCTCCCTAGTTGCTGTTGTTACGCGGGTTGGGAGGCTAGGTATTTCCAATGAAAAAAAAGTCGCTATTTAATTGAAAAGTTGTTTAACTAGAGCTAGTTCTTCTTGCGAGTTTTCCAGCACATCAAGAGAGTCATTAGGGTCTCTTAATAGTTTAGATAGCCGGTTATAAGCAGGTGTGGATGAGGCTTCTGGGTAGCTATCTTGGTGGAGAGTGTTTCTAAAACTAAGTAATTGGGCAACAATAATAAGGTCTGTATAATTAGCAGGCTGGTCATTTTTTCGTTCCCAATTTTCAGCATTACTAGTTAATTCAATAAAATCGTCAGTGAAATTCCATTTTTTTAAGACCATCTTTCCAAGAACAGGGGAGAGCTTTTTAAGTGTATATTGAACATCTGTTTTGTTATGTATTAAGTTTGGGTGTTTATCTGCATGAGTTAAAATAGGAATGGAGCCGATATCGTGTATTAAGCCGGCCAGCATGGCCTTATCGGTATTAAAACCTTTGAGCTTTTTAGCCATCACAGCACAAATTCCAGAGACATCTCGGCTGTGAAGCCATAACGCTGAGATCAAATCCTTTATGTCTTTTGTTTTAGCATTAAAAACCATTCTCATGGTAAATGTTGTAACGAGATTGCTAGTCGCTTTTATACCTAGTCGAGTTATTGCAAGAGGAAGTGATTCAATTTTTTCGCGGCCCCTAAACAATGGACTATTAGCGACTTTGATTAGCTGAGCGGTTATGGCAGGATCTTGCTGAGTAAGTTGCGCAATAGTGTCCGAGGTTGCGTGAGGATTCGAGATTGCTTTACGAACTTTTATAGCTGTTTCAGGGATAGATGGTAAGGTAAGTTTATTAGCTTGCATCTCTTGAGTGATTTCAAAGTAAAGTTGGTTGTATAGCAAGGGGTCTTCACTTTCCTCGAGAATTGCCATATTACTGTTGGGTAGTGCTTCGTTTAATAAATTATCTAATGTGCTGCGCTCAATAGATAAAACGGTGACTTCTTCAACGGCAGTAGCCGTAGCTTGGTGTGGTAACGAGTTGTTAATGGGGAAACGTGCTTCTATTTTACCACCTTCAATGATTCTTTCTTTGTTGTTAGCAAACGTCAGTTGTACTTTGCCTTCTAACAAATAAATTTGCTTATCGTCACTTTTTCCCACAGAGAATAAAATACTATTAGCATCATATTGTTCTGTTTTTACCATTCCTTGAAGTTGTTGTTTACTATTATCAGAGAAATTTCTGATAGGAAATAGAGAGTTAACTTCTTCGTTTGTTAAGCTTCTGCTGGACATTATTTAAACTGCTTTTTTAAACTGCTTTGATAAGGTATTAATTGAGTTAAAATTATCACCCATTAATTTATTCAGTTAAATATAGCCCTTTCTATGCCCTTATGACAATTAAAATACAAAAAATAAAGACAATTAATGAACTCATTACTGAGGGCGCTAATTTATTTGCTGATGCAGGGCTTTATTTTGGCCATGGGACAGATAATACACTAGATGAAGCCAGTTATATTGTGCTGGGCATCACAAAGAATTTACCGTTAGATAATGAGCAGATATTATCGTCAGAGGTGAGTGTTGATGAACAGCAAAAAGTTTTAGATGCTTTTGAGCGTAGAATAGTAGAAAGAATTCCTGCTGCCTATTTAGTGGGTGAAGCGTGGTTTGCTGGCCTACCTTTTTTTGTTGATAATAATGTTCTTGTCCCTCGTTCGCCATTCGCAGAACTTATTGAAGACCGGTTTGCTCCTTGGGTGGATAGCTCAAAAATAAATAGTATTCTAGATTTATGTACCGGCAGCGGTTGCATAGGGATTGCTAGTGCGTTTAGCTTTCCTGAGGCAAAGGTTGATTTGGCAGATATTTCAGCGTTGGCGTTAAATGTTGCTAATAAAAATATACAGCGGCATAAGCTTGCAGACAGGATAGAGGCTATAGAGTCAGATTTATTTGAAGGCTTGGCGAATCGGCAATATGATCTGATTATTAGTAACCCGCCATATGTTGGGCATGAGGAGCTTTCTAATTTACCTGACGAGTTTTATAAAGAACCTCAACTTGGTTTGGATGGTGGAGTATCGGGTTTAGAATTGGTGCATAACATTCTTGTGAAGGCTCCAGAATATTTAAAAGAAGGTGGGGTGCTTTATGTTGAAGTTGGAAACACAGATGAGGCTTTGCAACAATGTTACCCAGTAGTCCCCTTTCTATGGCAAGAGTTTGAGTATGGTGGACATGGTGTTTTCATGTTAACGAAAGAACAATTATTAAAATATCACACGCTATTTCAAGCTAAACTAGCGTAATTAATTAACAGTAATAATACGAATATGTCAGGAAATTCAATAGGAAAAATTTTTACGGTGACTAGTTTTGGAGAAAGTCATGGTCCGGCTATTGGCTGTATTGTAGATGGCTGTCCTCCGGGATTAGAGCTATGCGAGGCAGACTTACAAGGTGATCTTGATTTAAGAAAACCTGGTACATCAAGACACACAACACAACGACGTGAAGCTGATGAAGTAAAAATTTTATCGGGTGTGTTCGAGGGGAAAACAACAGGGACTTCTATTGGGCTGTTGATACAAAATACAGACCAGCGTTCTAAGGATTATTCGAATATCAAAGAAACCTTTAGACCTGGGCATGCAGATTATAGCTACCAGCATAAGTATGGTTTTCGTGACTATCGTGGTGGTGGGCGTTCTTCTGCCCGTGAAACGGCAATGAGAGTAGCCGCTGGCGGTATTGCAAAAAAATATTTGCGAGAGAAATTTGGTGTTGAAATTAAAGGGTATTTGGCTCAATTAGGACCAATTAAAATTGATGTGGTTGATATGGCCTATGTCCATGAAAATCCATTTTTTTGTCCAGATCCCAGTAAAGTAGGTGAATTAGAAAACTATATGGATGCATTGAGAAAATCAGGCGATTCTGTTGGTGCACGGGTCAATGTTACTGCAACAGGTGTCCCTGTAGGGTTGGGTGAGCCGATTTTTGATCGCCTTGATGCCGAACTGGCGCATGCTTTAATGAGTATTAATGCCGTCAAAGGTGTTGAAATTGGAGGGGGCTTTGGCTGTGTGGAGGCGCTAGGTACGGCGTTTCGAGATGAAATAACGCCAGAAGGATTCCTCAGTAATCATGCCGGCGGTATTTTAGGAGGTATTTCTACTGGTCAGGCGATTTCGGCCAGTATCGCCTTGAAACCCACATCCAGTTTACGAATTCCTGGTCAGTCTGTCGATATACATGGGCAGCCCATAGAGGTTGTTACTAAAGGACGACATGATCCTTGTGTAGGCATTAGAGCAACCCCCATTGCAGAAGCGATGATGGCCATTACGTTAATGGATCATATGCTAAGACACACAGGACAAAACAGTGATGTGAAATCAGCGGCACCTATTATTCCAGCGGGAGACAGCTCGTTATAGTGTTCACTAATAGTCTGGCATAAGGTTTATTTCGTTGGCTAATCAAAAATTGCCTTATTGGCGGTTATCTGGGTTCTATTTTTTTTATTTTGCATCCTTAGGTGCACTCACGCCGTATTTAGGCCTGTATTTAAATTCTATTGGCTATATGGCTGTGCAAGTAGGTTTGGTTTTTGCTGTGATGCAAGGAACTAAGCTGGTTTCGCCGAGTATTTTAGCTTGGATATCTTCAGGGTTTAATGACCGAATGAGACTGATCCAGTTGGCCTCTTTTGTATCCGCGGCGGCTTATACCTGTGTGCTATTTGAGCAAGAATTTGTTGCTATCTTGTTGATATTTTTTGTTTTTAGTTTTTTTTGGAATGCCATGTTGCCGCAGTTTGAGGCAGTGACATTAACTAAATTGGCGCAGCGAACAAACCTATATAGCGGAATAAGGTTATGGGGTTCGGTGGGGTTTGTTGTGACGGTGTTGGGTGTTGGCTATGTGCTGACAGTCATCGGTTTAGATGAATGGCCGCTCTTGGTCAGTCTGTGCTTGGTGATGATTTTTTTATCTAGCTTGCTGCTGAGTGAAAAAGGGCGAAAAAAACATCCAACAAAGGGACCTACGATTTATTCCATTTTGAGCAAAAAGGCAATAGTCGCATTTTTTATGGTGGTTTTTTTAATGCAAGCCTCACATGGAGCCTATTACGCATTTTTTTCGATATTACTCGATAAGTTAGATTACAACGAAACTGAAATAGGCCTGTTATGGTCGTTAGGCGTCTTTGCTGAAATTGCGATATTTATCATAATTCAGAAGCTTTTTCATCATCTTCAATTACGGTTTGTTTTATTGTTAAGTATATTTTTAACCATTATTAGATGGTTAATTATTGCTTGGCTAGCAGAAAGTTTGGTCGCGCTGTTAGTGGCGCAACTATTACATGCCGCATCTTTTGGCTCATTTCATGTTGTTTGCATACAGTTAACACATCACTACTTTAAAGGTGCGGCGCAAGATAAAGGCCAGGCTTTATATACGAGTATTGGTTATGGGGCAGGTGGCATGTTTGGTGGGCTGCTAGCGGGCTTTCTTTGGGATGCGTTTGGTTCGCAATGGGTATTTACTATGGCCTCTTTCTTGAGTGCAATAGCATTTTTTGTTGCATGGAACTGGGTGGAACGAGGTAATTCTGAGGACTTAGCAGCCACAGGCGAAGGCATTAGTTCTGTCTAATTAAGCGCTGATCTGATTTCAACAGATGAACAAATAAACTAGCAGTTAGTTTATGCTTATATGAGTTATTGATAGAGGCTTTATAAACAACTAATATCGTCAGTACTGCTTGAATCTTCAACTAGTTGTACATGGCAAAGGGCTTCTTTTATGGGGCTTATCTACATGATTTAATATGGACGAGCGAAATAGGGGTATTCATCATGCAATCATCAGGTTCTAAAAAATTAACGATTGGGATCTCTTCAATGGCATTATTTGATTTAGTCGAATCGAATAAAGTGTTTGAAACAGAAGGCAAAGCAGCGTACTGCGCTTATCAAATTGCTAGGGAGGATGAGAGTTTAAACCCCGGGGTGGCTTACCCTTTAGTGAAAAAGCTTTTGGGCTTGAACAAACGATTACCTGAGGCATCAGTTGAGGTGATTTTATTATCAAGAAATAGCGCCGATACTGGACTTAGGGTATTTAACTCAATACGCGAACATGATTTAGATATAAAGCGTGCTGCTTTTACCAGTGGTAATAGCCCGTTTGGTTATATCTCAGCCTTTGAAGTGGACTTGTTTCTCTCAACCTCTCCAGAAGATGTACGTAAGGCGTTGGAGGTAGGGCATGCTGCAGCGACTATTTTGTCTGGTAAAGGCACGGATGCTGCTAATGATCAGTTACGGATAGCCTTTGATGGTGATGCGGTTATTTTTTCTGATGAATCGGAGAGAATATATAAGGAAAAAGGGCTGGATGCGTTTACTGAAAATGAGCAGGTATCAGCTAAAGAACCGATGTCTGGCGGTCCCTTTAAATCCTTTTTATCTGCCTTGCATAATTTACAAAGTCAGTTTGCTGAAGAAATATCTCCTGTTCGCACAGCGTTGGTAACGGCTCGTTCAGCGCCAGCCCACGAGCGTGTTGTTCGAACGCTTCGTTCTTGGGATATTAGAATTGATGAGGCGCTTTTTTTAGGTGGGCTAGCAAAAGGTGAGTTTTTAAAATCATTTGGTGCTGATATTTTCTTTGATGATCAAGCAGCGCACTGCGAGTCTGCTCAACTACACGTTGCTACTGGACATGTGCCTCATGGCGTGGCAAATGAAGATTAGTTGTTAAGGTCAAAGTCAAAACGCATGATGTCGGAGGGTTCTTGTAAGAAATAGCCCTGTACTGCGTCAATACCAAGGTTCCAAAGTAGCGCGAGTGTATTTGCATTCTCAACCGACTTTGCAATTGTTTTTACGTTATTTCTGCGAGTAACTTGAATAAGATCTTTAATGGTTTGTTGTGACTCTTCATTGTTAAGTAAGTTTTGACTAAACGTACCGTCTATTTTTAAGTAATCAACATGGTACTCTTTTAATATGCTGTCAGTGATTTGACTAAAACCAATCTGGTCAAAAGCGATTTGACAACCACACTCTTTTTTAATGACGGTGATGAAATTCTTTAAAACAGTAGGTTCAATTTTTACATCGGAAAAGCTGATTTGGAAAACCAATAAACTGGCATCTATATTATAGAACTTTAATTCACTCACAAGCGTTTCTATGAACGGTGTATTTCGGTAGGTAATATTAGAGATAGAAATAAAGAATTTTCTTTTAATCCCTTGGCGAGAGGCTTCTTTGATTTGTTCTAGGGTGCTTTTCAATACCCACTCATCAAGCTGGCTGATTAAGCCGGTTTTTTCGGCTGTTAAAATAAAATGATCGGGTGGGATATGTGCATTCTTGCTATCAAGAATTCTAAGTAGCACCGCATAATTTTCAGTTTTTTTCTGGGATAGTTCCACAATGGGTTGGTATAACGGGTGAAGTCTGTCTTGTTCTAAAGCAGATTGTATCAAATGCGTGTTTTTTGCCTCATCGATGATAACGGTTAAGGGTGTCGTGACAGAATCAAAGACATGAATTTGGTTGCCACCATGAGAACTGGCTTTGTCACAGGCTTTATCAGCCTGTGAGGTGAGTTGTTTAGAGGTGGTGACTCGCGGGTCAATAAAACTAACACCAATACTTAAGGTTAATTTAATGTATTGGCTATCATCGCCAAAGAGGGTGTTGTTAACTTGGGTTAGTATTTTTTGACAGCTTAACAAAAACTCAGAGCGCCCAAGCTCATCTGAAAACAAGGTGAAGACAGCATCACCATAGCGCGCAAGAATATCATTTTGCGAGCAGGTTTCGTTAATCGTGCGGCTTAGGGAGCGAATAACGTCGTCGGTATAATTAATACCATGCTGTTCTCGAATAGTGCGGAAGTCATCAATCAGAATAATGGCCAGCGAGCCATGTGCTTCTTCACTGGCTATCTCTTTATCAATATATTCAGTCACAAATCTTTTGTTGTACAAGCCAGTTTCATGGTCAAAGGTTCGTAGGTCGGTGAAGCCTTTTTCTACGCTACTCCATGCATCGGGGTTATGAATTAAGATTTGTGTGCAAAGCTGCTCTTTAACAAAGCAATGCGTTTTATAGAGAGTGGTGATAAATGAGTCGCCATCTCGAGTTTGTATAAGAACTGATAAGACGGTTTCATCAGGTAACGATTCTAGCGACGTATTGAAGTTTCTTTTAGATGGATTACCATGGACAGGGCAAGATGTTGGGGTGCTGAACTCCATAACGGGTTTGCAAATAATGTTTTCATCATCAGGAATGTTAAAAATACGTTTATAGGCTGAGTTGGTTGCCCAATATTGCCCATCGTGGATAAGCGCGACACCGTCTTCGGTATGTTTTAGAAAAGACTCGAACCGGTAAGATTCATTTTTAAACTGTGAATTAACTTGGTGTAATAAATATTTATTATGCTGTAAGGTTACCTCACGGGCGATAGATTTAGCGACCAAAAGAACAGGGTTAAAGCTGCGAATATCGATAATGTTATTAGCATCGTAAAGCTTGACTTCCTTGCTGCTTAGGTGTCTTTCTGTCAGTAAAATTATGGGGAAGTGAAGAAAGTACTGTTTTACTTTTCGTATTAAATCTTCGTTTTTAGAGTCATCATCGTTTAATTTTACAACGACTAGGTTCGCATCAGAGTATGACTCCGGTTTTAGACGGTTAATAGTTGTTGGCGTTAAAGTGACATCGGTTTTTGTTGTGTTCAATGCAAGTTCTAAAGCCTTAATTTCTTTTGTTGAAAAATCAACAGTTAGTACAGTCCTCTTAGTCATCTATTAGCCAAGTATTATGTTATTGCATACCTTAATCTAGATTCGTTTCTTTTAACACTGTGTAATGGTTAAAAACTTGATTTGTTTCAATTGCTGTACCAATACGATAATAATCGGTGTTGCCCTTTGTTATTAACGCGATATTTTTAGTAGTGTTGTCTAGTAAAAATGGGGTGATAATTGAGTCAGGCTGATGAATATTGGGAATGCTTTGGAGGAAAATGACGGGTTTTGGGTGGAGCTCCTTATCATGGAAATTGATATTAGCAATTTTAAGGCTAGGTGACATCATTTCTACGCCCACAGAAATATCGCCGTCATCAAGTTTGTTGATACGTCTAATAATCGCTAATTGGAGTAACCCATTTTTTGATTTAAGACAGATAATATCGCAAGCTTTCAAAAGAGGTTTGTTATTAGAAGTGATATTAAACCTTAAGCCTTGTAAGCTACTATCTCCAATGTGCGCGGTTACTTTTTCGCCTTTTTCACCTGGGTTTAGAGCATATTGGGCTTTCCAGATTTTTTCTGCAGAAAGAGAGTATTTGTTAGTCTCTTTGAGCGTGCTCTCGGCAGTCGCTTTAAGAGCTTTATTCACGAGGGCATTACTAGATTTATGGTAATTTCTTTGGTGTAACTCCATTGGTATTATTTCTAGATTCTCGACATTAAAGTTGATCGAGTTCTTTTGTTGCTGTGCTGATTTATTATTGAAGTGTTCGGGGTTTTGCTCAATAACTAAAGCTCTAATGATACTGTCAAAGCCAGGGTAGACAAGAACCTCTTCAATTTTTTCATGCCTTACTGACCGTCGGTTTTGAAAAGTACTCCAGCTAGGAAGTAATCTTTGGATTGTTATTTTTGATAAGGTAGGTTTGTCAGACATAAGTGAAATTGAGTCATACCTTTTGGGGGACATGATGTGATCACTACAAATGAATTTTAAAAGCTTCTCATTATCTATAAATCTACAATGATCATTTATATTTAAGTTGATCAAGTGAGAAGCGGGCTTAGGTAATGAAATGTCAATATAAAAGGTCGCTGATGCTTGTGGTTTTGATGATATTAAAATGTTATTAGCCTGTATAGACAAAATACGCTGAATAGTTTTTATGTCGTGTCGGTTAAACCTATTCGGACTGGCTAAATGGAAAAAGTGATTTTTTTTAAATTCATTTTCTATGGTTGTGTGTTTTCTTTTATCTATTGTCAAATATTCTAACTGATGAATGTTTAACCCTTCAGCAAGCATATATAGGGCATTTAAGTTATTCCAGAAGTTATGGTCAGTGGGTCTGTAGACTAGAGCATCAAAAAGCTGAATAATGCCCTGAAGTTCTATGGCTCTAAAGATAATAAGGCCTTTTTCATGTTCAGAAAAAACAGATTTATTGTTATTGTTTTTATCAAAATTGTTTTCAATAAAACATGTTGAACGAACAATATTTTGATATACATTTTGGGTGTTGGTTAAGATATTTAAAATTTGTGTTGATAACTTAGCTTGTTTTTGGCTTAACGGAAGGTTGGAGTTTTCTATCGTTTTGAGACTAAGGATAGTTAGTTTTATAACATAAGGGCTAACTACCTCAGAAATTTTGAACTCAGTGTAGGGGGCAACGGTCGTTGATAATAGCCCTTGCGTTGCTGTCAACATCATTCCTGCTGTCGATGCGGCGTCTAAGATCGGCAAGTCGTCTACCCACTCTTGGCAGGATCTTGTATTAGGCTCAAAAGGCAAATCTACGTGAGATTTAGTTACGACAGGCCCAATTCTATCCGTGAATTTTTTGTGCATATCCATGTGGTGTTTCTTAAGTCAGTATTTATTTAAGGTGTGTTTAAAATCATTTTTTATAAGTTAGGTTTGATTATGCGCCTTATTTTAAGGAAAGTTAATATTTGTAGATAATAATGTTTTATAAGGCTTGCCGGCTTCTTCGCGTACCAGCTTAGGTACTAAATAACCTGGGAGTTTTTTTTGAAGGTGTTGGTATACATCAAACACATGCTCCATCTGTGTGTCGAAATGCATGGCACCGTTTACTTTGTCAAGAACGTGTAAGTAATAGGGGAGGGTGTCGCAATGGAATAGACGGTGGCTTAAGTTAGTTAAGGTTTCTACATTATCATTTATGCCCCGTAATAATACCGTTTGATTGAGTAAAGTAAGCCCCGCTTTTTTTATAGCAAACAAAGTGTTAGAAACACTATCATCTAACTCGTTTGGGTGGTTGGCGTGAATAACCATAATGACTTTTTTATTTGTTGAGGAAAGTATTTCCAATAATTTTTTGCTTATCCGGCTAGGCAACACAATGGGTATTCTTGAATGAATTCGAATACGCTCAATTTGTGGCAGCTGTTCAAACAAGTCAAATAAGTGCTGAAGTCTGGTATCACTTAGCGTTAACGGGTCGCCACCACTGAGAATGACCTCGGTTACCTCTGGGTGTTCAATGAGGTACTGTTTAATAGAGTCAAGCTGTGAGCGGTTTGCACTATTGTCAGTATATGGAAACTCACGACGAAAACAGTAACGACAATGTATTGCGCAGGCCCCCGTGCTAACCAGTAAAATACGACCATAATATTTATGTAACAAGCCGGGCAAGACACTGGCTTGGCTGTCACCAACTGGGTCATTTAAATAATCTGGGTTTGTTAAAAGCTCACTAGGGTCGGGGAGAACTTGCCGAAGCAGCGGATCACCCCAATCAGACTTTTTAATGCGCTGTGCGTAACTTTTTGTGACCAGAAGTGGAAAATCTTTAGCTGCTTCAGTATGAAGGCTAAGGTCGTCAATATTAAGGTTTAAAAAACACAATAAGTCATTGATGTTTGTAAAGGCCGATTGGAGTTCTTGCTGCCAGCTCGGAATTAAAGAAGTTTTTTCTGTGTTCATCATATTAGCCATTATAATGACCATTAATTGAAGAACTTTATAATTTAACTATATTAATTAACGAGAATTTACATGGCCACTTACAGTACAAATGAATTTAAAGGCGGATTAAAAATTATGTTGGATAATTCGCCATGCACGATTGTTGAAAATGAATTCGTGAGACCCGGTAAGGGGCCTGCGTTTAGTCGAGTAAAGATTCGTAATTTAAAAACAGGTAGGGTCATTGACCGCACGTTTAAGTCGGGCGAAACCGTTGAAGCGGCTGACGTAATGGAAACTGAAATGTCTTATTTATATAACGATGGGGATTTTTGGTACTTCATGGATGATGAAACGTTCGAACAAGTATCCGGTGATGCAACCGCAGTTGGCGATGCTGCAAAGTGGATAAAAGAACAAGATAAATGTATTGTGACTTTATGGAATGGGGCGCCTTTATTGGTATCGGCACCAAATTTTGTAGAGCTTGAAGTGACCGACACCGACCCTGGCTTAAAAGGCGATACTTCTGGCGGTGGTGGTAAGCCCGCAACATTAGAAACAGGTGCAGTTGTTCGAATTCCTTTATTTGTGCAAATTGGCGAAGTGATTAAGGTTGATACTCGCACAGGCGAATACACTTCACGTGTGAAAAACTAGTTTTTAATTGACTGACCTTAACAATAAGCAATGGCCGCCGACTTGTTCAGCGGCTTTATTGCATCAGCGTGCCGAGCTTTATCGAACGATCAGGGCTTTCTTTATAGAAAAAGCTGTTCTGGAAGTCGAAACGCCGGTGCTTTCAGCAGCAGCAAGTTGTGATATTAATTTAGATAGTTTTTGTACGGCCCTGTCGGCGTCTCAAAAACTGTACTTGCAAACGTCACCTGAATTTGCCATGAAGCGTTTGCTGGCTGCGGGCTCGGGTTCTATTTATCAAATAGCAAAATCATTTAGACAGTCTGAACGGGGGCGTTTTCATAACCCTGAGTTTACGTTACTAGAATGGTATCGAGTGGGTTTTAAGCTGGCTGATTTAATCAATGAAATGGTTGAGTTGTTGATGCTCTGTTTCGGGCAAAATTTGGCGTATAGAACGGTCACGTACCAACAACTATTTCAGCAATTAACCGGGTTAAACCCTCATCAGCTTACCTACAGTGATTTAATGGCCTATGCGACTACGCAAGGCAACCCAGAGGCGAGTGATATTTGTGGCGGGAAGTTATCCAACGGCCTAGATTACGTATTCAGTCAATATGTTCAGCCGAAGCTTAAAAAAGACCTTGTTTATTTTGTAACCGATTACCCTGAATGCATGGCGATGTTAGCCCAATTAGATGAAGGCCCGCCCGTGACCGCAAAGCGTTTTGAGGTGTACTTTAATAATGTGGAGTTAGCGAATGGTTATGAGGAACTAACCGATGCTGCTGAACAAGCTAGGCGCTTTCGAGATGAGTTAACACAAAGAGAGCAAGGTGGCTTAGATGGTTTGCCGATGGACAAAAATTTATTAGCCGCGCTTGCACATGGAATGCCCGAATGTTCAGGCGTTGCCTTGGGCTTAGATAGGCTGTTGATGTTAATGACAGGCGCGAACGCCATTGATGATGTTTTAACGTTTCCGATTGATCGAGCTTAATTGTCTATCGTGTAAATAAGATAAGGTGAGCAGGGCAGTGATGGCGCCAATTAGTGCAAACATCATGTCTGACTGTGTATCCCAAATGTAGCCTTGCGTGCCTAAGAAAGCGTCTGCGCTTTTGCCTGACGCTAATGCAATCCACCACTCAATTAACTCATAAAATGCACTCACGGCTAAGCACACGCAGATGACAAAAAAATTCATCCAGCGTGATGACGTTATAACATCTTGTCGTATGACAATTTCCCGAGTAATAATCGCTGGGGTGATGCCTTGAACAAAGTGCCCAAGTTTATCGTAATTGTTTCTTTCTGAGCCCATTAGCTCAGCCAAGGCATCAAAAAGAGGGACTTCAGCATAAGTATAATGAGCACCAACCATCAAAATGACAGCGTGTATTAAGATTAATAGGTAGGCCAGCGTGGTGAGTGGGAAGGTCTTGCGGGTAAAGGTTAAAATTATTAACGCAATAATTGCCGGAAGGGCCTCAAGTAACCATGTTAGAGCATCATTGGGTGCTATGGCAGACCATAGTAATGTGCTGAAAAAAATAAAAAGCCAAGCCGATGTGTAAACCGTGTTGGTTTTCAATTTGCTTGTTTACTTATTAATTTTAGCGATCACTTGCCCGTATTGAACGGCGTCCCCTGCTGCTAAATTTTCAGCCCATGTGACCTTGTCTTTTCCATATAACATAACGATGGTTGAGCCCATATTAAAACGAGCCATTTCATCATTCTTTTTATATTGTTGCTTGTTATCGCTATATTGCCATTGACGAATTTGATTGTGGCGAGGCGGGGTAACCTCTCCATACCAAACGGTTTCAATACTCGACACAAAAATAGCACCAACCATGACCATCGCCATAGGGCCAGCAGGGGTATCAAAAAAAGCAATAACCCGTTCGTTACGGGCAAATAATTCATCTATTGCTTCAACAGTGGTTTGGTTAACGCTGAACAGTTCACCGGGTACGTGTACCATTTTTTTGAGTGTTCCATCGACAGGGAAGTGGATGCGGTGATAATCTTTAGGGGATAAATAAACCGTGGTGAATTGGCCGTCTTCAAATTCGCTGCTTAGGCTGTCATTACCCAACAAAGCAGACAGGTTAAATGATTTGCCTTTTGCTTGAAATAATTCGCCGTTTTCAATGCTGTCCATTTGGCTGATGGTGCCGTCGACAGGGCAGGCAATCGTTGTATCGTCGTGTTCTAGGGGACGTGCATCTTCACGTAATTGACGGGTAAAAAAGGCATTAAAACTTTCGTAGGCTTCTGGATCTGGTTGTGCTGCCTCAGACATGTTGACGCCAAACCGTTTAATAACAGTATTGATGATAAATTGCTTTACCCAAGGCGTTTTACAACGGGCGAGTTTATGCATTAAGGCCGATAAACTATGCTTTGGCAAAATGTGCTGAAGGAGTATAAAGAGTTTATCCATGTTAAATACCGTTATCCGAAAGTTGCTTTTTGTGCTGCAGGTAGTGCAACACCAGTGTTGATAGTTGCCCCCATGTCATTCAAGACGGACTCCAGCGAGGCAAGGCAGAACATCACATTACTAGCGCTAGCAGATTGGCCCATTAAGCCAATACGCCATACTTTACCGGCTAAGGAACCAAGCCCTGCGCCAATTTCTAGGTCATATTCGTGTAACAAGCGTTTTCTAACGACAGCATCATCAACATTGCTAGGAATAGTGACAGCATTGAGTTGGGCGAGCCGAGAGCCTTCAGGAACGATAAAGCTAAGCCCCATTGCTTCTAGACCGGCTTTTAAGGCCTGGTGCAGCATTGAATGCCGAGCCCATGCATTTTCCAAGCCTTCTTCTTTTAGCATTAATAGTGATTCATGTAAGGCGTATAGGCTGTTAACTGGGGCGGTGTGATGGTATGAGCGTCCGCCGTCATTGCCCCAGTAGCCCATAACAAGGCTTAAATCTAAGAACCAACTTTGTACTCGTTCCTTACGTTGTTTGATACGCTCTTGTGCGCGTTCACTAAAGCTAACAGGGGATAAGCCAGGCACGCAGGAAAGACATTTTTGTGTGCCAGAGTAAATGGCATCAATACCCCAATCATCCACCCGTAATTCTGAACCGCCCAAAGAAGTGACGGCATCTACAATAGTGAGGCAATTGTATTGGTGCGCTAATGCACATAAAGTTTTGGCGTCCGATAAAGCGCCCGTAGAAGTTTCTGCGTGAACAAAAGCCAGCACGCTAGCTTCAGGATGGGCTTTAAGAGCATCTTCAACTTTTTGCGGGTCAATCGCTTTTCCCCATTCATCTTCAACCATGATGGCAATAGCACCACAACGTTCAACGTTTTCTTTCATCCGTCCGCCAAAAACACCATTTTGGCAAACAATAACGCTGTCACCTGCTTCTAATAAGTTTGCAAAACAAGTTTCCATACCAGCAGAGCCGGGCGCAGATACCGGGAAAGTTAATTGGTTGTCTGTTTGGAATGCATATTGAAGCAAGGTTTTAACCTCATCCATCATGGTGCTGAAGCTCGGGTCCAAGTGGCCAATTGTCGGGCGTGCAAGCGCCGATAGGACACGTGGGTGAACATCAGATGGGCCGGGGCCCATCAAGGTGCGAACGGGTGGGTTAAACGTTGTGATCGTCATGGTTTTTTTAGCCTTCGATTTTTTGGCCCGCCATAAACATCCAGGTTTCAATAACGCTGTCTGGGTTTAGCGAGACGCTTTCAATGCCTTGTTCCATTAACCATTTGGCAAGATCAGGATGGTCAGATGGTCCCTGTCCACAAATACCAATGTATTTGTTTTGTTTGCGGCATGCTTGAATAGCCATAGAAAGAAGTTTTCTAATGGCCGGGTCGCGCTCGTCAAATAAAGAAGCGATTAAGCCGGAATCACGATCAAGCCCTAGCGTTAGTTGTGTTAAATCGTTTGAGCCAATTGAGAAACCATCGAAATACTCTAAAAACTCTTCAGCCATTAAAGCGTTAGAAGGTAATTCGCACATCATAATGAGCTTAAGGCCATTTTTACCGCTTTCAATACCGTTTTCTTTCAGTAGCTCGGTGACTTGCTTGGCTTCGTCTAGGGTACGTACGAAAGGAATCATCACCCAGACATTTGTTAGTCCCATCTGGTCGCGTACAAACTTTAGGGCCTCGCATTCCATATTGAAACATTCGCGGAATGAGTCAGAGATGTAGCGTGATGCGCCTCTAAAACCAAGCATTGGGTTTTCTTCTTCCGGTTCATAACGGTCGCCGCCAATTAAGTTGGCGTATTCATTCGATTTGAAATCGGACATGCGAACAATGACGGATTTAGGCGAGAAAGCTGCAGCGATGGTTGAGATGCCTTCGACTAAACGTTTAACGTAATAGTCTTTAGGGCTTTCATAACAAGAAATTCGTTTGCTGATGGTTTCTTTTAGGTCGCTTGGTAATTGTTCATACTCTAAGAGTGCTTTAGGGTGAATACCAATCATTCGGTTAATAATGAACTCTAAGCGTGCTAGGCCAACTCCTTCATGGGGTAATGAGGCGAAATCAAAGGCTCGATCAGGGTTGCCGACGTTCATCATGACTTTAACTGGAATGTCAGGCATGGCGTCTAAGTTAACGGTGTCTACTTGATAGTCCAGTAGACCTTCGTAAATAAAGCCAGTATCTCCTTCGGCACAAGAAACGGTAATATCAGTGTCTTGGGTAATATGGTCTGTTGCATCACCACAGCCAACCACAGCAGGAATACCCAATTCACGGGCAATAATGGCGGCATGACAGGTTCTGCCACCACGGTTGGTTACAATCGCTGAGGCGCGTTTCATAATCGGTTCCCAGTCTGGGTCGGTCATGTCGGTGACTAATACGTCGCCCTCTTGGACTTGGTCCATTTGAGAAATATTATCGATAACGCGAGCAGGGCCAGAACCAATTTTTTGGCCAATACTACGGCCCTCAACAAGTACCTTAGCTGTTTCGTTTAAAGAGTAACGTTGAATTTCTTTACCGGCGCGGCTTTGAACCGTTTCAGGACGAGCTTGAACGATATACAGCTGACCGTCTAAACCATCTTTAGCCCATTCGATATCCATAGGCCGTTGGTAGTGTTTTTCAATAGTAATAGCGATGCTGGAAAGTTTTTCCACCTCGGCATCGGTCAAGGAATAAACGCCGCGTGTTGATGGGTCAGTATCCACAATTTTAACAGGGTCGCCTGCTTCATCGTTATAGATCATCTTAATCAACTTGCTACCTAAGTTGCGGCGTAATACAGCAGGCCGACCAGCTTCTAAGGTTGGCTTATGAACATAAAACTCATCTGGGTTAACGGCACCTTGAACGACCATTTCACCTAAACCATAGCTGGAGGTGATAAAAACTGCGTCACGAAAGCCTGATTCGGTATCGAGTGTAAACATAACACCTGAAGCGCTTATGTCGCTGCGAACCATGCGTTGAATGCCAGCGGAAAGGGCAACGCCACTGTGTTCAAATCCTTGGTGTACACGGTAAGAAATGGCTCGATCATTAAATAATGAGGCAAATACCTCTTTAATTGAACGCATTACATTGTCAATACCATCAACGTTTAGGAATGTTTCTTGTTGCCCCGCGAATGATGCATCGGGTAAATCTTCAGCCGTTGCAGAGGAACGAACGGCAACAGAGAACTCACTATTTGCATCAGCTTGCATTTTTGCATAGGCCTTTTCAATAGCCGTTTTTAAGCTTGGTTGGAAGGGCGTGTCAATAATCCACTGGCGAATTTCTTTGCCGGCTGCGGCCAAGGCATTAACGTCATCTACATTTAATGTGCTGAGCTTTTCGTGAATTTTATCATCGATACCACTTTGCGAAAGAAAGTCTCTAAAAGCCGTTGCTGTTGTGGCAAAGCCACCGGGTACATCAACGCCTACAGAGGCTAAATTGCTAATCATCTCGCCGAGTGATGCATTCTTTCCACCAACGTGCTCGACGTCGTCCATACCTGTTGAGTCTAGCCAAACAATATAATCTTCCAACTTCTGATCCCCTAATGTTGATACCTTCCACACTGCAAATCTATCTGCTGAGAAGCTACCTTTTGGTTTAAAATTCGAATTAATCCAATATTTTAACAAAAAATGCACCGCTATATTCAATGAAAAGCAGAACAATCTTTTTTATATCAGATAGAACGGCTATTACAGCAGAAACACTGGGTAATAGTCTAATGACACAATTTACAGGTGTTGAGCGTGAACGACACGTTATTCCCTTTATAGATACGGTATCAAGGGCAGAGACTGTGTGTAATAAAATTAATGCAGCTTATACGGTTAATGAAGGCCGCCCAATTGTTTTTAGCACATTCACTAATGATGATTTGCGTGAGATAGTGTCTAAAAGTAATTGTATTTTCTATGATTTGTTTAATGATTATATTACTAGAATGGAAAATGATTTACGACAAGAGTCATCTCATGAGGTCGGGAAAAGTCATGGTTTGAGTGATACAAGCTCTTACGAATCACGCATACGGGCGGTTAATTATGCGCTGGAGTATGATGATGGTGCGCGTTTAGACCGTTATGATCAGGCTGATGTCATTTTAATTGGTGTTTCAAGAACGGGGAAAACACCAACGTCTTTATTTCTTGCCCTTCAATATGGCATTTTTACGGCTAACTTCCCGATTACAGACAGTGATTTAGATAACTGTGAGCTTCCTAGAGCATTAAAACCGTATAAGAAAAAATTATTTGGCTTGACCATCAGCGCGGAGCAGCTGAGCAGGATTCGTGAAGAGCGTCGACCAGGTAGTCCTTATGCTTCATTAAAAACCTGTCAAAGAGAAGTTTCACAAGTAGAAGAATTATTGCATATGGAAAATGTGCCGTTTTTGAATGTAACCTCTATTTCGATTGAGGAGATTGCGGCGCAGGTTCGTTTAACTAAAGACTTGGATGTGAAACATTTTTAACAACGAGTATGGGAATCCTGTTTGGCTTTAAGTAATCTTATGATTTTAGGTGTAACTTAGGTTGCGAGTACGGGGGATTACTTTTATCATCCACGCCTTTTATATTCCGTGGTGAGGTCAACAGTCGATGAGTCAACATATTTTTTATCCTGGGCAACGTTGGGTTAGTCATTCTGAAACTGAATTGGGCCTAGGGGTTGTTGAGAGCATAGAAGGGCGCCACGTGACATTGTTTTACCCAGCTGTTGAAGAGCCTCGGGTGTATGCATTGGATAATGCACCGCTAAGTAGGGTGACTTTCAATGTGGGTGACACAGTAAGCCACCAAGGTGGTCAAGAAGTAACTATTGAGCAAACCCAAGAGCATAACCATTGCATGATTTATTTGTGTATTGATGGGCAGGGTGAGCAAGTGGTGCTACACGAAATTGATTTGGATAGTACCGGGGCGTTTAATAAACCTCAAAGTCGTTTATTTACTGGGCAGCTAGATAAAAACAAGCTGTTTGATTTGCGCCTTAAAACATTAGACTTTCAACGTAAACTAGATCAGTTTAAAGGGTTTGGTTTATCGGGCCCACGTGTTCAGTTATTACCCCATCAATTTTATATAGCGAGTAAAGTAACGGAGCGAAATGCAGCGCGTGTTTTACTGGCCGACGAGGTCGGATTAGGGAAAACAATTGAAGCGGGTTTAATTTTACATCAGCAACTATTAACCGGTTCAATTGAGCGAGTATTGATTGTTGTCCCCGATGCACTTATTCATCAATGGTTGGTAGAACTCTTACGTCGTTTTAATTTGTCTTTTACAATTCTAGATCGTGAACGTTGTGATGCGATTAGAGAAGAGGGGGACATAAACCCGTTTGAAACGGCTCAATTAGTACTTTGCCAATTATCTTTTTTATCTGAAAATGCGAATTATCATGCCTCAGCGGTAGCAGCAAATTGGGACTTGATGATTGTTGATGAAGCGCATCATTTATTCTGGAACGAGAATAACGTTAGTAACGAATACCGCTGTATTGAAGAATTAGCAAATCATGTACCGGGCTTATTGCTATTGACTGCCACACCTGAGCAATTAGGGGTTACGAGCCATTTCGCAAGGTTGCGCTTATTAGATCCCGATCGTTATTACGATTTAGCCGCTTTTCGTGAAGAACAAGCCGGTTACCAGGAGATTAATCAGCTTATTAAACAGTTGATGGCGGCAAACTCCATTGATGGGGTACTTGCTGATGTTAATTTAAAGCAATCGCTGTTGCAGCTACTGGGTGAGCAAGCGGTTTTATCTGACGATATATCTGTGGACTCGCTCATTGATGCATTGCTCGATCGGCACGGTACTGGCCGCGTGTTGTTTAGGAACACGCGAGAAAATATAGATGCGTTTTCATCTAGGAAATTACACGCGTATCAATTACCTGCGCTTAGCGTAGAAAATGAGTTTGAGCTAGACACCGATCTTGCATTGGCCAAAACGCTATTGCCTGAAATGTTATTGGGCGAAGACTGGTTGATGCTAGATCCACGTATCACCTGGTTGGTGGAATGGTTGGATACGCATAAAAATGAAAAGGTATTGTTGATTTGCGCGCAGCAACAAACGGCGCAGGAGTTACATGAATATTTAAAAATGCGCACAATTTTTGCGTCTGCCGTTTTTCATGAAGGTATGAGCTTAATAGAAAGAGATAGGGCTGCGGCGTACTTTTCTGATGCAGAGGAAGGAGCTCAGATTCTTATCTGTTCTGAAATTGGAAGTGAAGGTCGAAATTTTCAGTTTGCGCACCACTTGGTATTATTTGACCTGCCACTTAATCCAGACTTGTTAGAACAAAGGATAGGTCGCCTAGATCGAATTGGTCAAACCGATACGGTGCACCTTCATGTGCCATGTATAGAGGGAACCGGCCAACATCGATTGATGAATTGGTATGATAAAGGACTCAACGCCTTTAGCCATGTCTGCTCAACAGGGCACCATGTTTATGCGATTGTTAAAGCGGATTTAAAAGAAGCCTTGCTGGGTGATGCGTCTGATGATGAATTTGCAGCAATCATTGAAAAAACCAGTACGTTAATGCAACAGAGCATAGCGGATATGCATGCAGGCCGTGACTTGATGTTGGAATTAAACTCTTGCAGAAAAGAGCAGGCACAAGAAATTATTGATGAAATTAGTTTGTCATCAAGCCACTTAGAATTGTCTCATTACATGGAAGAAGTCTTTGAAAGTTTTGGTGTTGAGCAGCAATACCATAGCGAAGACAGCATTGTTATTAAGCCAAGTGGTCATTTGCAAAGTGATGCTTTCCCTAGTTTGCCTGAAGACGGTTTAACGGCGACGTTTAACCGAAAGATTGCCTTGTCACGTGAAGATTTTCAATTCTTAACCTGGGAACACCCCATGGTGACTGGCGCGATGGAGCAAATTATCAATAGTGAGTTTGGTAATTCAACGTTTTGTACCATGGCATTACCGCCTATTCCTGCTGGAACGGTGATTCTCGAAGCTATATTTACAACGCATTGTCCCGCACCTAAACGCTTACAATTGCACCGCTATTTGCCGAAAACGGTAAAGCGAATTGTGGTCGGTTCAAATGGCTTGGATATGACTGATATTTTAAAGCCAGAGCATATTGAGTCTAGGGTGACGTTTGTTAAAAAGTCAATTGCACTGAATATTATTGAGCATGGTCAAGAGGCGATTAAAACACTGATTGAAAAAGCTGAGAAACTGGTTGTTGTTCACCAAGAAGCGTTAGTAAAACAAAGTGTTGAAGAGATGCAACAACAAGAATCGTTGAATCTAGAAAGGCTTGTTGCATTGGCGCGGGTAAACCCCAATATTCGCGATAGCGAGATTACTCAATTAAAAGCCAATATTAACGACTTAGGTAGCTACATTAAAAGAGCCTCCTTTAAGTTAGATGCAATTCGCGTTATCTTGACCACAGACTAGCTGACTAGGGCGAAAGGTATCGTACTAATAAGGCACCCTCTAATAGGTTTTAGCGTTAATAATTTATTGACCAGTTAACCCGTCGCCTGATTTGGAGCAGTCTATAATGAGCTGGAGCCGAAGTGGGGTTTTACCTTAGAGCAAGTCTGCTGCCTTGTGATTATAGTTAAAGATAACCAGAGACACTAAAACAGCGGCTTGAATAACCGATTTTGGCATGACAGTAGCAAAAGCGATAAAAAATTAAACAGCCTCTTTTCTTAAAAACACCCATTCTTTGTCTGAAGATTGTTCTGCTGAGAATGCGTAGCCGGCGGTGTCAAACTGTTTGATATCGCTGGGGCTTTCCAGTCTATTTTTAATAATGTAGGCGCTCATCATACCGCGTGCTTTTTTAGCATAAAAACTGATAATTTTATATTTATCATTTTTCCAGTCTTTGAAAACCGGAGTGATCACTTGAGCATTCAGCTGAGCTGGTTTGACAGCCTTGAAATATTCGTTAGAAGCTAGATTAATAAGAACAGGGCTTTTCTGTTCGGTAAGTTCTTGATTCAGTTTGTCGGTAATTTTATGACCCCAAAATTCATAGAGGTTTTTACCTCGTTGGTTGCTAAATTTTGTGCCCATTTCTAAACGATAGGGCTGGATTAAATCTAAAGGTTTAAGTAAACCATACAAACCAGAAAGAATACGTAGGTGCTTATGAGCCCACTCTAAATCGTCTTCTGAAAATGAGCTTGTATCCATGCCTTCGTAAACATCACCTTTAAATGATAATAATGCCTGTTTGCTATTTTTATCGGTGAAAGGTCGTTGCCACTCAATAAACCGGTTGCTATTGAGCACGCCTAATTTATCACTAATACTCATCAAACTAGACACGTCTGATGGTGACAGGGTTTTAAGTTGATCAATTAACTCCGCTGAATCATCTAAAAACGCCGGTTGTGAATGGCTTGTTGTAGCGGGCGGGGTGTCGAAATCTAAGGTTTTCGCAGGAGAAATAATCAATAACATAGCCTTAACTCATTTTAAGTGATGTGTGTTCGTATTGTACGGTAAATATACTGGTTCAGTTAAGTGAGAAAAGAGGCTTTATTTATAAGGGCTCTCTATTATAAAACGTGATGAGAAAAATAATAATAAACACGCAGCGAGGGTATGTTGGCGGGCCAAAAATTGACTTAGCTAGTTACTTTAACTATAGTGCAATGCAATAAACAAGTTTATTCTTAATTAATTATTTGGAGTGCCAGAGTATGAGTAATTCAGTAGCCTTAGTAACAGGTGGTATTGGCGGTATTGGGTCTGAGATATCTAAAAAGTTATCACAGAACGGCTATATTGTTATTGCAACAACGTTTAACAAAGAAATTGAAAAAGCAGACGAATGGGTAGCTGCTCAAAAGAAAGAAGGGTTTGATTTTTTAGTTGAAGAAGCAGACGTTACAAGTTTTGACGCTTGTGCTGAGATGATTAAACACGTTGAAGAGACAGTTGGCCCAATTGAAGTGTTGGTTAACTGTGCAGGCATTACTCGCGATGGCTTTTTGAAAAACATGGATGAGTCTAATTGGGATGCTGTGTTATCTACTAATTTAGATGGCGTGTTTAATATGACTAAAAATGTTCTAGACTTTATGTTGAAAAGAGGACATGGACGGATTATTAATATTTCTTCAGTAAATGGCCAACGTGGCCAATTTGGTCAAACCAACTACTCTGCGGCAAAAGCCGGTATGCATGGTTTTACAATGGCGTTAGCACAAGAAGTAGCTCGTAAAGGGATTACTGTTAATTCAGTAAGCCCAGGTTATGTAGCGACTAGCATGGTTATGGCGATTGATGAAGGCATTCGTAATGAATTAATTTCGCAAATTCCAATGCAACGTTTGGCTGAACCGGTTGAGATTGCTAATGCGGTCAACTTTCTAGCCTCAAGCGAAGCAAGCTATATAACAGGGGCAAATATTCCTGTTAATGGTGGCTTGTTTACTAGTTTCTAAGGAGTCTGAAATACTTCTTTAGAGAGAAAAAGGCAACCATTTGGTTGCCTTTTTTATTGACAGCTAGTTAAGTAATCGATATTACTGGACTAGGTTTTTATTTTTTAAATAATTCAGGGAGCGGTGAAAATGCAAAATGACCTTATCAAACAGTGGGCTCAATTAAGTAAAAAAGCCAATGAATCATTAAAGAAAATTAATACGTTAAATACCCAATCGGTAAAACAACTAACCCAATTGCAAATGGATTTGGTGTCGAGTTGTCTCGAAGGAAGTATAAAAAAAGTTACTTCTGTGAATAAAGTTGGCTCAATGACAGAGTTGATGAATTTACAATCTAGTTTGTACAAGGAGTTATCAGAAAAAGTATTGAAAAATGCGCAATCGTCAGTCAAAGTTGCAATGGAGACAAGGAAGGCGATGGGCGAGCTTATCCAAGAAGGCTTAGCAGAGGCGCCTTCAATGGTTATGACGCCTGTGGCTAAGAAAACAACACCAAAACCTGCCGCTAGGAAAGCGACCCCCAAGCCTGCAGCACCGAAACCTGCTGCTAAAAAAGTTCCCCCCAAACCCGCGGCTAAGAAAGCAGCACCGAAACCTGCCGCTAAAAAAACTCCCCCCAAACCGGCGGCGGCTAAGAAAGCCGCACCGAAGCCTACAGCTAAGGAAGCCGCACCAAAACCCGCTGTCAAGCAAACGGCACCTAAAGCAACGGCTAGAAGCACGCAACTACCAAATCCGTCAGGTCGCCCTGTAACAGAAGGTGATGCTAAAAAATAATTATGTCTCGCGCTAAGGTCTACAATGTTAGGTAGACCTTAGCGGTATGAGGTGGGGAAGTATATGAAAGCAACGATTGAAATTGAGGCAACACCTCAAGAAATGAGAGAGTTCTTGGGTCTGCCTGATGTTCAAGCTATTCAGCGCGAAGCGATAGAGAAAATTCGTAATAAAATGCTAGTTGGTATTGAGTCGAGTGATATGGTTGAACTCATGAAACTATATATGCCAATGCCTGAACAAATGTTGGCAATGGAAGGTGTTCAAAAGACTATGTGGGATGCGATGATGAAAACGGTTGAGCTATCAACATCGACAGACAAAGGCAAATCCTAAGCTAGTCCTTGTTCCAGTGATTGGATCAGTGTCTGTTGAGTTCTTGGGCTAGTGAATGCACCAATGTGCCCGCCAACTAGCGCTTGTTCTTGATAAAGCTCCGGCTTTATATGTTGCTTCAGTGCGCGTGTTGCTTCGGGTGGGACAAGGTGATCTTGTGTTGCGTAAAGGTTTAGCACCGGAGACGTGATTTTGTTCAGTAAAACAGCATGCCCAGCAATGGTTAATGTGTTTTCATGTAATTTGTTCTGTTGATAAAAATTAATTAAAAACTCATCGGCAGCCGCTCTGTTTAAATCTGGTCCGTCATGTAACCACCTTTCCATGCGTAGGAACGTGTTTAAGCTTTCAGTGTTGTTAATAATATGCTTGAGTCGACGGTACTTTTCTCGGTTTAATTGAAAAGGTTTTATGGCTTTAAAAAGTTGGCTTATAAGCTCAGCAGGCACATTGCCTGTATGAGACGCTAATGCTTGTGTGTTTAAGTGACTGGTCCAACTTGTTAAGGGGTTGTTTTTAGTATGAAAATCTATGGGCGTCACTAGGGTTACGAGCTTGCGAATTTCAGTTGGGTGAAGCGCGGTATAACATAAGGAGAAGACGCCGCCTTGGCAAACACCTAAGAGGTCTATTTTTTCTTCTTTAGAGTGGTGTTTTACTTGCTGAACGCAACGGTGTAAATAACCATTAATATAGTCATTTAGGTCTGTAAAACGATCACTACTATCGGGGTATCCCCAGTCGATGAGGTAAACCGGGTAACCTTTCTCTAATAAACGTAATATAAGGGATCTTTTAGGCTCAAGATCCATAATATAAGGGCGATTAACCAGAGCGTAGGTTATTAGGATAGGGAGTTTTTTCTGCGCAACATCAAGAGGGTTATAGTGAAAAAGTTGCAGCTTATTTTCACTATAAATAAGTTCTTTGAGGCTACTGCCGACTTCAGGCGGGGGTTGTTTATCCTTGTCAGCTAGCTTCTCCATAAGAAGCACAAACTCATCTTGCCAGATATTTTCGTGATCTTTGGTTTTATTCGGCATCTGCTCGGCTCAACAGGCGTTATTTTAATTGATAAATGGTTTGTCTAAGTTCGTTAATGACTTCGTCGGTTTGTGCTTTATATTCTGCAAACTCCATTCTAAGTTTATGCAGGCCATTTTGTAAATCTTCTAATGATTGTTGTGTTGGAAGGCCGAATAGCTCAGCTGCTTGTTCAGAAAAAGCATGTTGTGTATTTTTTAAGTTATTTAATGATTCAAACAATTTTTTTTGCGCATTTATATAGTCATCGGTTTGACTGATCTCACTAAACGCCTTTTCGCCAGCAGTTAACCAAAAAATACATAGCTGTTCATTCGATGCGTCTGGAGACTCATCTTTCAAGGCTTGAAAGTGCTTCATTGCTGATTGGCTTAACTTGGCATAAAGCTGATTTAATTTAGACAGCGCTGCTTGAATACTAGAGAGATTTTCTTGGGCCTGTAATGGAAGTTCGCAGATTGCTTGGGTAAATTGCTGTATCAGCTGGGTATCAGTGCTTGATTGAAAGTTATTGAGACTAAAAAAGCTTTGGAGCCATTTAGTTTGTGGGTTTGAGGCTGTGTTAAATCCGAGAGTGCTGGGTAAGTCCCAAAATTTTGATAAATCAGTCTCGTTATTATTTACGTTGTTAATTAGCTGCTGATAAAAGTCGCCGTGTTCTTGAAACTTTTGTAAAACGGCCTTGTACTCATCTGGCAGCTTACTGTTCATTAATGTAAAAAATTGAGTATAAGGGCTTCTAGTATCTGTAGTCATTTGTGTTGTTTCTAATGAACTAGCTATGATTATATTGAAATAAAACTAAAACGTAATGCTGGCTTTTATGTTTAGTTGCTTTGTAAGGGGAGTGATTGTTGAACAATAATCTGTTTAAGTGACCAATGCTTAATACCCCAATTTAGAATTTCTGCTGTGCTTGATTCTAACAGTTCTTGGGGTGGGTTTAAGCTTAAATGGACAAATGTTCTTAAAAGTGTGGATTTAACAGGTGATAATGAGATGTCGCTCGCATAAGTTTGTTTGCTCAATTTAATGCCGTTAGTGTCTGTAATAACAGGGATATGAGCATAATGAGGTGTTTGTATGCTCAATAATTGTTGTAAATGAATTTGTCGGTAGGTGCTGTCTAGAAGGTCATGCCCTCGTAATACTTCAGTAATGCCTTGTGTACTATCATCAATAACAACAGCAAGGTGATAAGCATAAACACGGTCTTTGCGAAACATTACAAAATCATCATGCTGTGTTTGTAGTTTATGATGGGAGGGACCTTGCACGGCATCGATAAAGGATATTTTTTTATTTGCTAATCGGATACGTAATGCAGAAGGTTGATTGGGTTTTAACGGGTGGCTTAGACAATGGCCGTCATAAAGACCTGCGTGAAGTCCTCTGTTGGCTAAATCTTTGCGAGAGCATTGACAGGGATAAAGTAATTGACGTTCAAGGAGTTGTTCTAACGCATGTTGATAGTCATGATGGCGAGTGTGCTGGTAGAAAACAGGCTCATCCCATGTAAGGCCGAATTGCTCGAGCGTTTTAAGTATTTTGCTGGAATACTGTTGCTGACAGCGAGCGGAGTCTAAGTCATCTATTCTTACAAGCCATTTGCCGCCTTTAGATCGTGCTTGTAAAAAGCTAGCAATAGCCGTGTATAAAGAGCCGTAATGTAAAGGGCCGGTTGGAGAGGGGGCAAATCGCCCCCTATAAGCTGGGTCCAAAGCAACCAAAAGATAGGCTTAAGGCAAAGGCATCAAATCTTTTGTTTTTCTCTTATCTCATCAAGAGATTTACAGTCAATACATTGTGTGGCAGTTGGGCGTGCTTCTAAACGCTTAATAGCGATTTCTATGCCACATGTTTCACAAAATCCATAGTCACCAGCGTTCAACATGCTAATGGATTCATCAATTTTTTTGACCAGTTTACGTTCACGATCGCGTGTTCTTAACTCAAGGCTAAAGTCAGCTTCTTGGCTGGCTCTATCTGTTGGATCTGGAAAGTTTGAAGCTTCATCTTGCATGTGATGAACGGTACGGTCCACATCATCCATTAGGCCTTCTTTCCACTGCATTAGAATAGATCTGAAGTGTTCAACCTGAGCAGGACTCATGTGTTCCTCACCTTTCTTTGCTTTGTAAGGTTTAAACTTTAGGTGACTTGCATCTAAATTTTTATCTTTGTTTGTAGCCATTATTTTATTTGTTACCAATGGTTAAAAAAATCAAGCGCGCATAAATATCAGATATTGCGGAAATAAGCAATGTTTTTCGTCGATTTGAATGCTCGTACGTTCAGTTGTATTGCTCTAAAATATAGACTTTATTTCAGGTTTCTACAAAGGTTTTTTGATGAATGTTGGAAAAGTTTCTAAGCGCGTTGAACAGGTTTTTCCGTTTTATGTGATGGATATTATGGAGAAAGCTAAAGCGCTTGAAGAGCAAGGGGAAAATGTTGTTCATATGGAAGTAGGGGAACCAGACTTTCCAACCCCTGAACCGATCTTAAAGGCTGCTCAAGGTTTTTTGGAAAAAGGAGATGTTCACTATACTAAAGCGCAAGGCTTACCTGCCTTACGAAAAAAAATAGCAAGGTATTATCGTGATGAGTATAACGTTGACCTATCGCCTGAACGTATTTTTATAACGCCAGGCGCATCAGGGGCCTTAACGGTTGCCTTAGCATCATTGCTAGATGCAGGTGATGAGGTGCTGACCTGCGACCCGGGGTATCCCTGTAATAATAATATAGTTACTTTATTTGGGGGGCAGCCAACCTCTATCAATGTTGGTGAGGAACATGGTTTTCAACTAACAGGGCAGTTAATTGCACAAGCCTGGTCGAAGGCAACACGTGGTGTAATGATGGCCTCACCCTCAAACCCAACTGGAGCCGCGGTTAATTTTGATCAGTTACAAAATATTGTTCAAACAATAAGAGAGCGAGAAGGGTTTTTAATTTCAGATGAGATATATCATGGGCTTGTGTATGGGCAACGAGCCATTTCAGCATTAGAAATATCAGATGATGTGTTTGTTTTAAATAGCTTTTCAAAGTTTTTTGGAATGACAGGCTGGCGCTTGGGTTGGTTGGTGGTGCCTGAATACGCTATATCAGCTGCAAATCGGCTTATGCAAAACTTATATATCTCTGCACCAACGCCCTCGCAATATGCCGCTTTAGCTGCATTTGATGAGGATACACGAGTGATTTTGAATCAACGTAGAGATGAGTTCGAGCAGCGTAGAGATAGGCTTTACGAGGGTTTGGAGTCATTGGGGTTTGTAATGATGGCTAAGCCACAAGGTGCGTTTTATATTTATGCGGACTGCCGATTATTTACGGATGATAGTTATGCGTTTGCTTTGGAGTTATTGGAAAAAGCAGGTGTAGCAACAACGCCAGGGAAAGACTTCGGTTCTAGCGAACCTGCAAGGTATCTTCGGTTTGCATACACGACATCAATTGAACGTATTGAAGAGGGCTTAAAGCGAATTAAAGCCTTCTTAGTAGAACGTGGTAGCTAAGATTAACTGCATAGTGCAGGGTTGGCTCGCTTGAACCTGTTAGCTACCGTGTGTAATTAGTTTCTTTTCCCAGGCTAAGGATGTTTTAACGATCAGGTTTAAATCATCGTACTGAGGTTGCCAGCCAATGGTTTGACGGATTTTTTCAGCCACAGAGATGAGTTCTGGTGGGTCACCGGCACGACGGGGCTTTTCTTCGACACAGATGGGTACGCCATGTTCTTCATTAATAGCGTTAATGACTTCTTTAACGCTAAAACCATGTCCGTAACCACAATTAAGGGTTGTTGATTCGCCATTATTTCTTAAATAATCCAGAGCGTTAATATGTGCTTCAGCTAAGTCAGACACATGGATGTAATCACGAATACCGGTGCCATCGGGTGTTGGGTAATCAGTGCCAAAGACAAATAATTTTTCACGTTTCCCAGCAGCAACTTCAGCGGCGACTTTAATGAGTAAAGTCGCATTTTTTGTTGATTGACCAATTTTTCCATCGGGGTCCGAACCGGCAACGTTAAAATAGCGCAAGATAACGTGATTGAGTTCTGTGGCCTTAGATAAGTCGCGAATCATCTGCTCACTCATCAGTTTAGAGCTGCCATACGGATTAATCGGTGCGGTAGGGGTTTCTTCTGAAGCAAAACCGGTTTCAAGCTCGCCGTATACAGCAGCAGTAGAGCTGAAGATTATATTTTTTATGCCTGCTTTAGAGCAGCACTCCAATAGGTTACGCGTGCAACAGGTATTATTTTCATAATACTTCAGTGGGTTTTCAACAGACTCAGGGACGATGGTGTGAGCTGCAAAATGTAGGACAGAATCAATATTGTGTTGTTGTAGGATACGGTCAACAAGTTTTTTGTCGCCGGTGTTACCTTGAATGAATTTACCGTACAAAATTGAGTGTTCAAAACCAGTTGATAAATCATCTAATATGATGATGTTTTCGCCTCGTTCGCCAAGCAACTTCACAACATGGCTACCTATATAGCCTGCGCCGCCGGTCACTAAAATGGATTTTGCTGTCATAGGGTGTTTTCCAATAATTGAATGGTTACAGGTTGGCCTTTCTCAATGTCGCCAGCTGATTGCTCTAAGACAATTAAACAGTTAGCTTTAGACATAGAGCTTAGCATGTGTGAGCCTTGTCCGCCTGTTGAATGAACCAATAGCTCGCCGTCTTTGTTTTCAACAAACCCACGTTGAAATTCGGTACGCCCAGGCTGTTTTTTGATGATTTCAGTTGTTTTGGCCTGTAAATTAACACTTGTTTGTGGCGCTCGCCCCATGATTTTATGTAATGCAGGCAGCACAATTTGCTGAAAGGTCACCATGACTGAGACAGGGTTGCCCGGCAAGCCAAAAAAAGCAGCCTCGCCGATAGTACCAAAAACTAGCGGTTTGCCCGGTTTAATGGCAATTTTCCATAAATTAACGGTACCAATTTTAGCCAGAACTTCAGCAATAAAGTCGGCCTCACCAACCGAAACGCCACCAGTGGTAATGATCAGGTCACAGTTTTTAGAGGCGGATACCAACGCTTCTTCAACAGCAAGGCGGTTGTCTGGAATGACACCTAAGTCTATGGGTGTAACACCCGCTTGTTCAAGTAAGGCTTGCAAGGTGTAGCGGTTGCTATCAAAAATTTGCCCAAGTTGAGCTTGTTGTCCAATAGAAATGAGTTCATCACCGGTTGAGAAGAACCCCACGGTGAGTTGTTTGAAAACGCTAATGTCTGCAATGCCACGAGCTGCAAGTAGCCCTATGTCGGCAGGCTTTAAGAGGTTGCCTTTATTGAGTATTGCTTGATTCTTTTTTGTGTCATCTCCAATGTTTCTGATGTTTTCACCGTGTTTTGGTTGCTGTGTTATTTGAATCTGTTCGTCGGTTCGATGAACATTTTCCTGCATGACAACGCAATCACAATCATCTGGAACATAGGCGCCGGTAAAAATTCGGATACATTCCCCTTTAGCCACTTTTTTGGTGAAAGGTTTGCCGGCCCAAGAAACACCAATCACTTTTAGTGAGTGACATTGTTGGTCACCGGTTCGAATGGCATAACCATCCATGGATGAGTTCCTAAAACTAGGAACATCTATAGAAGACTTTATATCTTCATAGGTGATTCTATTAAGCGAGTCCTTTAGCGATACACGCTCATAACGATCAGTTTGCTGAAGCGTTTGTAAAATTTGAGTTAATGCTTGCTCCAGTGTTAATACCCCAGGGGTGCTACAACAGTCAGTCATTCTGTGGCCTTTAAAAATTGGTCGATGATAAAGTTAGCGATTTGTTTAGGCTTGTTTATGTCAAAGTGTGGAAGCTCTGTCGAGAAGTTTGTGTTGCTGGCTATAGCGATAATTGAAGTGTCATTAGTGTATAGAAAAGGAGCGTTTAATTCAGCTCGATGCAGTTCAATTTTTGGATAAAACGTGTATTTAAAGCCCTCAACTATCACCAAGTCAACAGAGCCTGGAGGAAAGCAACCTAGTTGTTCTGCCAGAGTGGGCTCGTTTCCGTCTAACTCGGTAATCACCGCGCGACGATGACTAGAAACCAACACAACAGGGGAGGCCCCAGCTTTTCTCAGGCGATAGCTGTCCTTGCCTGGTTGATCGATTTCAAAATCATGGTGGCTGTGTTTAATTAAGCCAGTTTTCAGCCCGCGTTCATTCAATATAGGAATGAGTTGGCTGATAAGCGTTGTTTTCCCAGTGCCGCTATTGGCTACAAAACCTAAAATAGGCGCGGGTGGTGACGAGTTATCCGCTGTGTGCGAGTTCTTCATGTGGTTAAAAGTGTGACGCATTAACCCATAGGTGAACATAGATACTGGCTATATAGCCTAACGCGATAATCGGTGTCCATTTAAGGTGAGAAGCAAACGTGTAAATGCCACGAGCCTGCCCCATTAAAGCTACACCTGCAGCCGAGCCAATGGACAGCAAGCTACCACCAACACCAGCTGTAAGAGTGACTAACAGCCATTGGCCATGTGACATATCTGGGTTCATCGTGAGTACCGCAAACATAACAGGGATATTATCGACAATAGCCGAGAGTACGCCTACGATGACATTGGCAACCGTTGGTCCTAGCTCACCATACATCGTTTCAGAAATCATGCCTAGATAACCAATAAAGCCTAATCCACCGACAGCCATAATAACGCCGTAGAAGAAGAATAAGGTGTCCCATTCTGCGCCAGCCACTTTTTTAAAGACATCAAAGTCTTTATCACGAGTATAGTCAGTATTTCTCGCTTCCATGCCCTCGTTAAATCGGTCTTCTGTGGGGTTGCCGCTAAAACGATAGGTTCTTTTGAGATAGTAGCCAAAAAACTTTAAATACGCCAAACCGGTCATCATGCCAATAGCAGGGGGTAAATGAAGAAAGTTGTGGAAGCTCACAGCCGTTAGAATGGTTAATAAGAATAGGACGACAATGACTATTCCTCCGCGATGCATTACAAGTTGTTCGCCGTCAACTTTGTCGGGGGAGCCGCTTGGAATGAAAAAATGCATGATGGCCGCAGGCACGAGGTAGTTAACAAAAGACGGCAAAAATAAGGTGAAAAACTCGGTAAAACGAACAAGTCCTTTTTGCCAAACCATCAGTGTTGTAATATCGCCAAACGGGCTAAAGGCACCTCCAGCGTTTGCTGCAACAACGATAGCAATACATGAAATGGCCACAAATTTTGGTTCTTTGGTACCAACCGTCAAGGCAACTGTGCACATAATAAGCGCGGTGGTTAAGTTGTCAGCTATTGGGGATATAAAGAAAGCGAGTATCCCTAAAAGCCAAAACAACGATTTATAACTAAAGTTTTTCTCAACTAACCAACCTCTTAACGCATCGAACACACCTCGTTCTATCATGGCGTTTATGTAGGTCATGGCGACTAGGAGAAAGAAAAATAGCTCTGCGTACTCAAGAAAGTTATGTCGTATTGCAATTTCAGCGGAGTCATCAAAACCATGTTGTTGGTAAGCAATGGCAATCATGATCCAGATGATGCCTGCTGCTAAAAGAACAGGCTTTGATTTGGGTAAATGAAGCTGTTCTTCAAAAATAACTAATAGGTAGGCAATAGCAAATACGCCAAGGGCTAAATAGCCAATTATATTGTCGGTTAGATCAAGATGACTTGTTTCGCTGGTATTACTAGCAAACGCTATGGTGGGTACAAAAAATATAAATAGTAGGTAAGCAAAGCGTGTAGATAAGTTCATTGATTCCTTAGGTGTAATACAGGTGGGTAGGATAGAGATGAAAAGCATATTATATCATTGACAGGCTATTGGATCGCAAACCTTAATTAGCAAATGTGACTCTGAATTTAATTGTGCCCGACCTGATCAGGCGACGTAGGCAAGTTTGTTTTTGAGCCTGTGTAATAGGCGCAAACGGCCATTGAAAGGGCATTATAAATAGGTGGATATGGGGTAACTGCAAGAAATGAAAAACATGCGCACTGATCTAATAAGCGTTATTAGATGAAACTAAGATCAGCTATTATTTTTTATTTTTCCAATTCTTTTTTCGAGCGGCTTTTAGTGCAGCTTTTTCGGCTAGTATTTTTTCAGTTTTAGCGACCTCAAGCTCAATCATTTTAGGTGTTTCCAGTGTGATGTTACCTAAGGTTCCACTTCGATAATCATGAATAAAAATAGCAGAAGCCTTATTGAGGTTGACACGACCTCCAGAGACTAAAGCTCCCCTTTTTTTACCGATGGATTCAAGTAGGGCAGTTTCATTTTTTGGTGGCTCATCTAGCGAGTAGCGTTCCATTAAGGCATCGGGGTGTTCTTTTAGAAAATACTCAGCGGCATAATAAGCGATATCATCATATTCAATAGCCGTATCTTTGATGGCCCCTGTGATGGCTAAACGATAGCCGCTGTCTTCGTTTTCTACTTTTGGCCAAAGTAGGCCGGGTGTGTCAAATAAGATTATATTATTGCCTAGGTCAATCCGTTGTTGTGTTTGAGTGACGGCGGGTTCATTGCCCGTTTTGGCAATGGTTCTTCCTGCTAATGTGTTGATTAATGTAGATTTTCCAACATTAGGAATACCTGTAATAAGGCAGGTAATAGGGGATATTTTTGTACCTTTGTTTGGCACTAGTTTTTGGCAAAGTGAGAATATTTGTTCACTTTTATTCGGTTGATTTAAGTTTAATGCCAGTGTCTTTGTGTTTTTGTTGCGTTCTAAGTATTCCTGCCAAGCTTTTGTTTTATCGGCTTGAGCTAAATCCGTTTTGTTTAGAATTTTAATACAAGGCTTATCAGCACGAATACTAGCCAGCATAGGGTTTTCACTGCTGTATGGAATTCTAGCATCCAGTACTTCAATAAACATATCCACCTCGGGGAGGCGCTGTTTAATCTCCTTTTGGGCTTTATGCATATGCCCTGGATACCAGTTTATGCTCATGATTAGGTTTATCTGTTAGTTGAGTATCGGTTGTTTCTAATAATGTGGCGGAACTTCATCCAAGGCGGAAAATAGGCTTTTCGTGTCCGTGGATGTTTCTTGAGAGCGGTTTGTTAGCTCTTTGATTTGTTTTTTGAGCGAGTCTATTTGATCTTGCTGCTGACAAAGAACACGATCCAATTGTTGGATCGTGTCTTCTTGATATGCCACTTTTATTTCAAGCTCTGTAATTCTTTCGTCCATACTTAAGTTTAAAACGACTTGGTTTTTTTCTTTTTAGGTTTTTTAGTGTACGTTTTTTTCTTACCTTTAGCGGGTTTCGCCGAGGTTGCGGCAGGCTTTGCTACATGATCGGTTCGCTCGATATTAAGCGGCTGATTTCGAACGCGAATTTTTTTCAGGCTTTGAAAAACAATTTTTGGCATGCCAACGGGCAATTCAATATAACTGTGGTCTTCATTGAGCTCTATATGGCCGATGTGCCTTGGTTCAACATCTGCTTCGTTGGCAATGGCGCCAACAATATCACCCGGCATAACATTGTGGTTTTTTCCAACTTCAATGCGGTAGTTGTCCATCGGCACTTTGGGGTTGCCACGTTTACTTTTGGGTAAATCATCTTTATCTGGGCGCAATGATTTGCTTCTTCTTTCACCTTTAATTGAGGCGTCTTGACGAGGGCTTTTTCCTTCTTTGGCTGATGATTTTTTAGAGGATTCCTCAAGCATCAATGGTTTGTCTTTTTGAGCCAAATAGGCCAATGCCCCTGCTAGTTGAATCGGGTCAGCATCGTGTTCTTCTATATAGGACTGAATAAGCTGGTGGAAAAAATCTAATTTCTTATTCGACATCACTTGTGTCAGTGTTGCTTTAAAGTCGTTAGCTCGTTTTTCATTAACTTGTTGGCGAGTTGGTAACTCCATGGGTTTGATTGGCTGACGGGTAGCGTTTTCAATAGCACGTAGTAGGCGACGTTCGCGTGGTGCAACAAATAAAATCGCCTTGCCTGTCCTACCTGCGCGACCAGTACGCCCAATACGGTGAACATAGGCTTCTGTATCATAAGGGATGTCATAGTTCACAACATGGCTGATACGGGCAACATCTATGCCGCGGGCCGCTACATCGGTGGCAACCAGAATGTCAATTTGACCTTTTTTCAATTGATCAATGGTTCGTTCACGAAGCGCTTGGGTCATATCACCATTAATAGCCGAGGCGGAATAGCCACGGGCTTCGAGTTTTTCAGCTAACTCTACGGTCAATGCTTTTGTGCGGACAAACATAATAATGCCGTCAAAGTCTTCAACCTCAAGGATTCGCGTTAAAGCATCTAGTTTATGTAAGCCGCTAACCATCCAAAAACGTTGCTCAATGCGTTCAACGGTTGATGTTTTAGAAATAATCTTAACGACTTTTGGTGAGCTTAGATATTTGTCGGCAACACGTCGAATGGGGGCAGGCATGGTTGCAGAGAATAGGGCAACCTGTCGCTGCTCTGGTGTTTGTTCTAAAATCCACTCTACATCTTCAATAAAACCCATTCTTAGCATTTCATCGCCCTCATCTAAGACGATGGTTTTTAGGTTATCTAGTTTTAACGTCTTACGGCGTAAATGATCCATTACACGGCCTGGTGTACCAACAACAACGTGTACGCCACGGCGCAGTTGCCTTAATTGGGTATCCATCGCTTGGCCGCCATAAATTGGCAACACATTGAAGCCCTTCATTGAGCTAGCATAGGTTTTAAATGCCTCAGCAACTTGAATGGCTAGTTCACGTGTGGGTGCTAGCACTAATACTTGCGGGCCGCTGACTGTTAAGTCAATTTTTGATAAAAGGGGTAAAGCAAATGCGGCTGTTTTACCAGTACCCGTTTGTGCTGTACCAATTAAATCATGGCCATCTAGCAAATGTGGTATTGCTTCAGCTTGAATAGGAGAGGGTTGTTCGTAACCGATGCGTTTTAGAGCGTCCATTACAGGAGTAGACAACGCTAAGTCAGCGAAGCCTAAGGTAGGTTGGGATGTCATTTTTAGAGCCTTCAATTGGGATAGTCGGGGTGTTAGATTGCATTCATCTAAACCTTCTATCAGAGATAAAGTGGTTATTATAAACTTTTATGTTTAAAAATTGGAGATTAACCGAACAAGAGCGGTAATCACCCATTTTGTTGATGAATTAAGCGCTTAAAGGATGCGCAAATTAATAAGAATCAGCTATTCTTTAAGGTAAGCAGTTAATAAAATTCAAATAAAAAAAGGGTTAGCAAAATGAAAAATGGGAGAGAGCATCGTTTATTGCTTTGTTTATTGGTTTTTTTCTTCCTAACAGCCTGCGGCAGCCCGCTTCCTAGAACAGAAGATGTGACTAAATCGCCTTGGAATAGCTTCAAACAGGCCATGTCTGCATACGATAAAATTATTCTTAACCAAACAACAATCGAAGAGTTACAGCAATTGGGCTTTAATCCTTACTCAACACCAAACGTAAAAATACTGTCGTACTTAGATATTCTGCAAAAATTTATGCCAACTAATTCTGTTAAATTGGAGCACCTACCAGTAAGTGTTAGAAATTGTTTGATGAAGCAAGAGGCCTGTATTGCCTATGAGGCGCATCCGGGTATTATTAAAAGAAAACGCGTGGGTAGCGTGTTTAATGATTTGTTGGGCTTTAAGCGTAAAACAATAGAAACGGGTTGGCGTTTTGATGCGCTGATTGTGTTAGATAATGGCGTAGCTGTTTATAAAATTTGGAGTGGCGTGCCGTTTCTAGATTCTGAAAAGTCACGCAAAAACCCATTAGGGCCATTGCAAGGGTCGGGCAGTTCGTTGGCCAGAGATGCTTTAGGCGTTTAAGTATTTTAAATTTAGTTTTATATTAACTAATAAAAAAGCCTTGCCATTTTAATGGCAAGGCTTTTTTTATACTGTTCCTAGCGTTGTTTCTTACACGCTGGTAGTAATTTCTATGCCTCGTTGTTTAGCCATTGTCATCGCCGTATCAACAATCATATCTTCTTGGCCTGCAATCATTTTCTTTCTGCCCAGTTCAACGAGAATATCGCGAGCCGGAATACCAAATCGTTCAGAAGCACGTTTAGCATGTAATAAGAAAGTTGAATAAACACCGGCGTAGCCTAAGGTTAATGACTCTCTATCAACACGAATAACATGATCCATTAATGGCAGAATAATATTCTCTGACAGATCCATGAGCTTAAATAGATCAATACCTGTTTCGATGCCCATGCGCTCACACACAGCGGCAAAAACTTCTAATGGTGTATTGCCTGCGCCAGCACCCAAACCAGCTGCTGAACCATCAATTCGGCTAGCGCCTGCTTCAATAGCTGCAATAGAGTTTGCAATGCCCATTCCAAGGTTGTGATGACCATGAAAGCCGATTTCTGTCTCAGGCTTTAACGTATCGCGTAAGGCTGAAATACAGCGGGTAACATCTTCAGGCAACATATAACCAGCCGAGTCGGTTAGGTAAACAGTTTGTGCGCCGTAAGACTCCATCAGTGCGGCTTGTTCGGCAAGGCCTTTAGCAGTATTTAAATGGGCCATCATTAAAAAGCCGGTAGTATCCATGCCCAATTTGCGAGCAAAAGCGATGTGTTGAGGTGATGTGTTTGCTTCCGTGCAATGCGTGGCGACATGAACACTACGTGCACCTGCATCATAAGCGGATTGAAGTTCCTTCATCGTGCCCATTCCAGGAATCAGCAAAACCGACACAATAGCTTGCTTCATTAAAGGGGCGACGGCAGAAATGTATTCTTCATTAGTGGCCATTGAAAAGCCATGCTGCAATGAATTACCACCCAGCCCTGCACCATGTGTGACTTGAATGTATGGAACGTTTGCATCATCTAATGCGGTTGCAACGCGAACCATTTCTTCAACAGAAATTTGTTCACCCTTGGCATGCATGCCATCACGCAGGCACATGTCATGTAAAATAACTTTGCGGCCATCTAATGAGCTTAGTTTTTCGGTTGTTGACTCTGACATTACGCAGCCTCCACAGGTTTAAGAGTTATTGTTCCATTTTGAATTTCTTCCGCGAACATCTCTGCCGTTCTAGTGGCAGCAGCAGTCATTACATCAAGGTTGCCAGCGTATTTGGGTAAATAGTCACCAAGCCCTTCAACTTCCATAAACACAGAAATTTTATTGCCATCAAAAATAGGCCCATTAATAAGCTTGTAGCCTGGGACGTACTTTTTAACTTCTTCAATCATATTTAGGATGGACTCAACGATCTTGTCTTCCTGTGGTTTATCATCGGTAATACAGTAAATAGTATTACGCATAATAAGTGGGGGTTCAGCAGGGTTAATGATCGCTAAGGCCTTGCCTTTACGAGCACCGCCAACCGTTTCAATAGCACTGGAGGTTGTATAAGTGAACTCGTCAAGGTTTTCACGAGTACCAATGCCAACAGACTTTGAAGCAAGGCTGGCCACAATCTCTGCATACTCAACAGATTGAATGCCTGATACCGCGCTGATAATAGGAATAGTGGCTTGCCCTGCACATGAAATCATATTTACGTTCATTTCAAGTTTTTCAGTATGCTGGCTTAAGTTAACGGGTGGGACACATAAGGGGCCAATAGCGGCTGGTGTTAAATCAATCATTAACACGCCAAGCTCATTAAGTTTACGGCTGTTTTCAGCGTGAACATAGGCACTGGTTGCATCAAAGGCTATTTGAATATTGTCTTCAAGCACATGAGGTAATAAACCATCGACACCATCAGAGGTTACCTTGAGGCCCATATTTTTAGCGCGGAGCAAACCTTCAGACTCTGGATCAATACCTACCATCCAAACAGGTTCAAGGTAAGGGCTTCTTTGAATTTTATAGATAAGATCTGTGCCAATATTGCCAGATCCAATCAATGCGCACTTGATTTTTTCCATGATTGTCCTTTAGTTAAATTAAATAGTGGAGAGTTAGTAAGGAGGGTAGATTGGTCGTATTAAATTGAGGTTAGTAACAACTACCGAATAACCATCAACTAATGATACTATTTGAATTACGAAAAAACTACCCTTTTAAAAAGGCTTATGGGGCACTGTAGTCACAAGAAAATTCCCATAAAGTATTAATCTAACTAAATACTCTTTGGTCTATTTCCATTTTAGATGTCTTAACGCCTACTAGGTATAAAAGGTGTATGGCATATACTTATGCTATAAGAGAAAGCGACGTTGTAATTTTAATTTTAATAAAAAGAAAATGTAATGACGAGTAAATTAACGTGTTTTAAAGCCTACGATATTCGAGGTCAACTTGGCGTAGAGCTTAACGAAGAAATTGCTTATAGAATTGGCAGAGCATTTGGTGCGTTCTTGAAAGCAAAGAAGATTGTTATCGGTGGTGATATCCGTGAGACAAGCCCAGCGCTGAAACAAGCCATTGCAAATGGGTTGAAAGATGCGGGAGTCAATGTTGTTGACATCGGTATGGTGGGTACAGAAGAGGTTTATTTTGCTACAAAGTATCTAGGAGTTGATGGTGGTGTTGAAGTAACAGCGAGCCATAACCCTATTAATTATAATGGCATGAAATTGGTGCGAGAGGACTCAAAGCCGATCAGTGGTGATACAGGTTTAAAAGAAATTCAACGAATGGCAGAAGAAAATGATTTTCCTGCTATTGATTACGCTTTAAGAGGTGGTTCGGAGCAAATTTCTACGCTGGATGCATATGTTTATCACTTGCTTAGTTATGTGCAGCCGGAAAAATTAAGGCCACTAAAGTTGGTTGTCAATGCGGGGAATGGAGCAGCTGGACATGTGATTGATGCTCTTGAGCAACGTTTTAACGCGGCGTCTATTCCAATTGAATTCATTAAGGTTCACCACGAGCCTGATGGCCTGTTTCCAAATGGAATTCCTAACCCTTTATTGGTTGAAAACCGTCCTGCAACGGCTAATCAAGTCAAGGCGCACGGAGCAGACTTAGGAATAGCATGGGATGGCGATTTTGATCGGTGTTTTTTGTTTGATGAAAATGGTGAGTTTGTTGAAGGTTATTATATTGTTGGTTTGTTGGCGGAGGCTTTTTTAGTCAATAATCCAGGTGAAAAAATAATTTATGACCCACGCCTGACTTGGAACACCATTGATATAGTTAAGTCCTCAGGTGGTGAAGCTATTATGAGCAAAACGGGGCATGCATTCATAAAAGAACGTATGCGAAAAGAAGATGCCGTGTACGGTGGTGAAATGAGTGCACATCATTATTTTAAAGACTTTGCTTATTGCGATAGCGGCATGATTCCTTGGTTATTGATTATTGGCTTATTAAGCACTAAAAATAAAAAACTCTCAGAGTTGGTGGCAGAAAGAATAGCCGCATTTCCATCATCGGGTGAAATCAATAGTCAATTAATTGACCCAGATGCTTCAATAAAGCGTGTTCTTGAAGCATTTAAGGCACAAGCAAATAAAATAGATGAAACAGATGGCATTGGCCTGGAGTTTGATAACTGGCGTTTTAACTTAAGGCAATCGAACACAGAACCGGTTGTGCGTTTAAATGTTGAGTCGCGTGGAAATATAGCCTTAATGGAAGAAAAAACAAAAAAAATATTACAGATACTAACAGACACAGATTAAATGTGTAAGGCTGGGTATATGAAAATAGAAGCTATTTTAGTTAACTAATCTATCTCGTACTTACATGGCCTAAAGATCAGAAGCTTGTTGTCTTGTGCAAAATGAAAGAACCACTTGATAACCGTTATTCAACACCTGATGATGATAAGACCAGCCCAATTTTGTAGCTAATTTATCGATTAGCTTAATGCCTATACCATAGCCATCATCTAGGTTTTCTTTTTCAATATAGTTGGGTGCACGTGGGCTACTTTTTTCTTTATTTATAACAGTAAGTATTTGACTATTAAGGTTTATCTTTACCGAGCCACAATAAGTATGTTGGTATGCATTACGGATGATATTCCCTATGATTATTTCAGTGGCTGTTTTAGGCAAAGTTAGCTCACGGTTTTCTAAATGACAGTTAACGGTGACTTCTTTACCTGACAGTAGGTACATTAAATTTTCACTGATCTGTTCTATCATTGTCTTAACATTGATGGCGTTTAGCGGCAGGGTTTCATTTGTATCCCTTCCTAGCCATAACAGTGTTTCGGTTAAATCGGCCATCGTTTTTGAGGCGTGATCAATGCGAGCAATGGCATTATTGCCTTTAATATTGTCAGGATCGACAACTCTTTGCAAAAGTTCACTGCTGCTGCGAATAACGGCAATAGGGGTGCGTAATTCATGGCTGGCATGGTTAACAAACTCTCTTTCGCGGTATAACGTCGTGCGAACATCTTGCAAACTGTTATGAATAATATGTGCAAGGGCATCTAGTTCTTTGTATTTAAATGAAGGAATGGGTGAGTCGAGTTGTTTCTCGTCAAGCTTAGCGGCCCATTGTTGAAGCTTTTCTACTGGCCTTGTGACGCTGCGCATAAGAAACTGCAAAGCAAGCGCAAAAGAAGCCAGAGCAATCAGACCAAGCAGTATGTTATAGATAATGCGATTGATATGAAAAGGTCTGGTTTGACGAGTGGGTGGGGCCTCAAAAGCTTGTGATACATAGCGAATATCGCCATTTGGTAAGCGTGCCAGCAAGGCAAACTGTGCGGATTCCGGTCTTTTAAACCAATTCGGTTTGTTAATGTTTTTTAACAATACGTATGGCTGAAAGTCGGTGGGTTTAAAGCTTGAGCGAATTTTTTCAGGTAACTTGTTGTATTGATCTGAAATGTAAAAATCAAGAATTTTTGCACTACCGCTTGTATCTAATTCAGCCCTTTCAGCAACACGAATCATGGTTCTTTTTAGCATGCCGTCCATGCCATCAAAAAAACTATCACTGTTTTGAATTGAAAAAAGAATGATCAAAATGGCTGCAAGGCTAAATAATGACCACAAAATATAACGGCGTAAACTAAGTCGTAAATCATTCACCATACTATCTGCGCTCCTGCTTGTTATCGGTTTGCTCAATGTCATTATCGTCTGCAACTTTTGAGGACGGTGAGCTTGTTAAAGCAACACAAAAACCAGCGTTTGGAAGTGCTTTTACCTCTATATTAGAGTCGCCTTGAGCCAGCAATTTTCGTAGGTTATGAATATGCACTTTTAAGGTATTACTTTCGGGCGCTTCATCTTTCCAAACGGCATCGATAAGGCGCTGGCGACTGACGGCATTACCTTGTTCACGAAGTAGTACTTGAAGGATTTTAAAGGTGGTTGGGCTGAGCTTTAAAAGGCTCTCGTTAACAGAGGCGATTTGTGCTTTTAGATCTAAAGAAACATTACCAAATTGGAGTTTTCTTATTTGTCCAGAACGTCGTGTCGACAGTGTGATCACGCGGGCGACTAACTCAGCCATCTCAAAAGGTTTCACTAAGTAATCATCGGCACCCATTTGAAAGCCTTCTAGTTTACTTTCTAGCTTGTCTCTGGCAGTTAGCATGATGATAGGGGTGTCATCACCTTGATTTCTTACATGTTCGCAGACACGAAACCCATCCATTTTTGGCAGGTTGATATCAAGGATGATAACGTCGAATCTTTGTGCATTCATTAAGTTCAAAGCGGCAATACCGTTAGCGACATGATCGCAGGCCATGTCTTCCAACTCTAAATAGTCAATAATATTGCCTGCAAGGCCTAAATTATCTTCTACCAATAATACTCGTATCATCTGCTCTCCAGTGTGCATTGATCGTTCTAGCTCTGGTTGTTTTCTGTTGTTGGCTGCTTCATTTTGCTTAACGGCTGGTTCGATAACGCACGGTTAAAGACACGAAAGATATCATCGTAAATTAACAATAAAGCGGGGGTTAATAAAAGCGTGATTACCGTAGCAAATAAAATACCATAACCCAGTGATGCTGCCGCAGGGATTAAAAATTGTGCCTGCATCGATGTTTCGCCTAATATTGGGTATAAGCCTGCAAATGTGGTGATAGAGGTGAGTAGTACAGCGCGCAAACGACTTGTGCACGCTTCGATAACAGCGGCTTCTATCGCTAAGCCTTCATTACGTAAGGTATTAAAACGTGAAACTAGCAATAAACTATCATTCACCACGACACCGCTTAGCGCCAAGACGCCATTGAGTGATAATAAGCTCAACATGAGCCCGTTAGACCAATGCCCAATAATGGCGCCAACTATTCCAAAGGGGATGGCGGTCATTATAATTAATGGCTGCACATATGATTTTAATGGAATAGCCAACAGCGCAAAAATAGACAATAAAGCGAGAATAAATACGCTTTGCATTGAGCTTTGTGTTTCGGCTTGCTCCTCGGCTTCTCCGGCAAAATACAAGGATAAGTCCTGATATTGTCGTTCCAGCTGAGGAGCAAAACTTTCTTTTAGGTCGTTGACCAGTTCAGTAGAAGTAATCAGATCGCCGTCAACCGATGCGCTTACAGTGAGTGCTCGTAGCCCGTTAATACGCACCACCTGTTTTTGTTGTACATCGGGAATAATGCTGGCTACGACACTTAAAGGAACAACCGTGCCATCGGCTAACCGTACTTGCGTTGTTAATACATCGGAGGGATTCATTCGGTCTTTTTCTGGGTAACGCACCCTCACTTTAACTTCATTTTTATCACGCAGGTAACGTTGAACAACTTCACCGCCAAATGCTTTTAGCAGCTGTTGGGACAGGCTTCTGGTGTCCATCCCCATGGCGCGTCCTTGAGGCGTTAGCTCAAAACGCATCATCGCTTCGCCTGGCGTTAAAGAGCTTTCGATGGCATACACGCCATTGATTTCAGATAGCTTTTCTATAAAGGCGTTGTTCACCGCCGTCAGGGTATCTTCATTAATGCTTTTAAGCTCAACTTTAAAGCCTTCCACCATTTCACGACGAGAGCGAATTTTTAAACTTTTTACGCCTTCTAAGTTTCCCGCTAGTTGATTCCAGCGTGCGGATAGTTCATCCAAAGAATAGGGCTTGGCTTCATCTAGCGAAATAGTGAGGCTGCCACTTTGGTCGCCATTTGCTAATATTTGCAAACTACCAATGCCGGTTCCTGATTTATTCTTTTCTTGCAATAATTGTTTGTCAGCTTCCAATACTGCTTGCTCTAGCGTTAATAAGTTCTTTTCATTTTGACCAAAACTCGCGTCACTGTGCAAAGCCATATTGGCTGTGATGGTATCACCTTGCATGCTTGGGAAGAAGCTAACACGTACCGCACCGGTAAGCGGCAAGCTGATAACAATGATAAAAACAGCAATAAAAAATAGAATGGCCGCATAACGATACGCAATAGTAAGCTTAAGCAGTCGTTTGTATACACGATAGTTAAACCACTGTAAGCCATTGTCAGCGGCTGTTTGTATTTTATTCCAGATGCCTGCTAAGCCGGTTCTTGTTTGCTGTTTGGTGGGCAAATGGGCTAAATGCGCCGGTAAAATTAGTTTTGACTCAACCACCGATAACAATAAACACAGGGTAACAACCGTGCCGAATTGTGAATACAAGGTACCTAAACCACCCGACACATTAGATAAGGCAAAAAACGTGGCGACCGTTGTTAGCACACCAAATAACGTCGGTATAGCAACTTTATGGGTGCCTAATATGGTGTTATCCACGGTGTCGCCATGCTGTTTTCTCGTAGAGTAAACACTTTCGCCTATAACAACTGCATCATCCACCACAATACCTAATGCCATAATAAAGCCAAAGGTCGTCATTTCATTTAATGTCATGTCGGTGTAGTTGCCGGTCATGAAATACAAGGTGCCAAAGAAAATAAACGGCAAACTGGCTGCAACCCAAAAAGCGACACGTAAATTTAGAAATAACGCGAGGGTTATAAAAACCAGCGCTACTCCCATTAAAGCATTATTGGTTAGCAGGCTTAAACGCTCGGTGATCATGATGCTTTTGTCGTACCAAGTTTCCAGTTCAACGTCTTCAGGTAGTAAGCCTTTTTGATGCCAGGCTTCAACCACTTCATGGGCTTGTTTTACCATGCTGGTGATGTCACCGTATTCATCCATCATCACTTGAATGCCATAACCATTTTTGCCGTTGTAACGCGATAGTTTGTAGCTGTCATCGGCGAATATATCAGTCACTTTGGCTATATCGCCAACCGTCAGTACCACGCCATTTGAATGGGTAATCAGTGGAATATCAGCAAAGTCTTTCGCGTAGTAGGCTTGTTCTGATGCTTTTAAGCGAATGACTTTTTCTTTGTTGCGCAAACTGGTGGTTAGGGCGGTATTAGACTCTTGGTTAATAACCTCCGACACCGAAGAAAGGGATAAACCGTAAGCCTGTAATTTGGCTTCGTCGATTTCAACAGAGATCATGGGGTCAATAAAGATGCTGGCATTTACGTCTCTGATGTCAGACTTTGCAAGTAAGTCACGTTCAAGTTGTTCACCTAAATATTGCAAAGTGCTGTGGTCTACATCACCATAAAGTTGCACCCAGATGGCGTGTTGTTGCCGGCGGGCTTTCTCTATAACAGGTTTTTCTGCATCGGATGGAAAATTATAAATACTGTCTACTTCGGCCTTAATGTCAGTAAAAAGCACATCGAGGTCATATTCGGTTTCTTTTTCAACTTGTACCGTTGATCCGTTGGCAAGAGACGTTGAAGTAATCCGTTTGATACCTGGGAGGGCTTCTAGGGCATTTTCAATTTTTATTGCAATGCCTTCTTCTGCTTGTTCTGCATCACCACTATCGTAGACCATAGAGATGGTAATAAAGCGAGGCTCCATACTCGGAAAGGCTTCTTTTCGAATGTCATTCATGGAGACTAAACCAAGAATGATTAAACTAACCATCAGTAAATTGGCTGCAACAGGGTTTTGAGTAAACCAAGCAATAATGCCCTTGTGCTCAGTCATTATTTGATTCTCCAGTCGTTGCTTCAATAACAGCCTGCACCCGAGTGTTGGCCAAATAGCTGTTTAAGGGCCGAGAAACGATGAGCGCATTTTTAAGTTGTTGGTATGGGCTGATAAATGCAAAACCTTTATTTTCAAATAACACGTTTGGGGTAAATTTTTGCAAGGTGTTGTTGTTCGGTGAAATAAACCAGACTTCTTGTTTTTGAGAGACAGATGAAGCGGGTATTTTCCAAATATTATCTAATTTAATGCCTTGTATTTGAGCACTAACAAAACTACCCAAAAGGAGTGGGGGTTGTTGGGTAAGTGGTTTGTTTAAACTAACAATCGCATTTCGTTGTCGGGTGGTCATATCTTGATGAAGTTCTACACGAGATACATTGGCCTGCCACTGAATATTTGTTGAAGCATCCAACAAGGTAACTGGCCAGTCTAGTTCAGCTTGCGAGGTATAACTGGGTAGCAATGTCCATTGACTAGGCGATAAACCAATGGCTATTTCGGCACTATCGACAGAATATAGTTTTGCGACAGCCCCTCCAGTTTGAATATAACTACCGGGTGATACCTCTCGGCTAATAACCAGTGCATCAAAGGGTGCTGTGACCTCAGTTAACGCTACATCACGTGTTGCCGATGCCACGGTTTGCCGAGCTTTTTCTAATGCCGCCTGAGCAGCTTTTAATTGTGGTGCTCTTAAAACCAGATCTGACGCAGGGTCACCATCTAGACCTGAACGATTCCATTCATCACGTGCTTGTATGCCAAGTAAACGTTCTTCTTCCAACGATACAACGGCTGCTTGATAGTCTGACTGAGCGCTTGCTAAGGCTTTTAAGTAGGGAGTCTTATTAATAAATGCCAGTGTTTCACCTGCTTTTACTAAAGCGCCGGTTTTAAAATTAGCGGCTATTTTATCGATCTGTCCATTTACTTGAGCGATTAAGCTTAAGCTGTCAACGGGTTGAACTTCGCCATAGCCTTTAACAACGGCATGATAGCTAGCGGCAGACACTTTATAAATACCAACTTGCGCTTGAGAATTATCACTGTTTCTTTTAGTTGCATCAGCTTGGGTTTCGCTAGCGTTGTTATTGCGATCTTTTTCGGTTTGCGCTGGCAGGTTTCGCGGCGGCTTGGCAGAAGTTGTGCTTCTATCAACTTCAACACGGCTATTGTCCTTATTTGCCGGCTGATTGCCCCGAGGCTTGTTTGCTTTTCCAGCGTTCATATTCATCAGGGTATAAGTGATGGCGATAACAATAGTTGCTAGTGCAATTAAACTGACAAAAAGTTTTTTATTTTTCATAGGGCACTCCAAGGCCTAGTGCTAGGCCTAAGTTAATACGATTTTGAAGTTGTGATGCTTGCAGCTGAATGAGCTGGCTTTGTAAGTCGAATCGGCTGTTGTACACCGACACTAAATCAAGAATATTGGCCAGTCCTTGACGGTATTGGCCTTCAATGGTTTTAACGCTTCGTTCGGCATTATCAATGGCCATGCTGGTATATTTTTTTATGTCAGTTAATGCCCGTTCATTGTCTAGTGCGTTTTGTGTTTCTTGTACCGCGTTTAATAGCGACTCTTGATATAGCCACCAAGCGTCCACAGAGGCTAGTTTTTCTATTTCCACCTGCGCGCGTAGTGCTCCACCTTGAAACAACGGCGCTGTCATCTGCCCAAGTAAACTCCATAATGGATTAGTAAATAAGGCGTCAGTAGCAGAACTAGCACTATCGCTTAATGCAGCTGAAAGGTTAATACTGGGCAATAAAGCTTTATAAGCAATATCAACTTCAAATTCAGATGCTTTGAGTGTGTAATAAGCCGCTTGTAAATCTGGTCTACGCGATAGATTTTGCTTGGGTAGGTTCGCTAAAGGGAGCAGTACATCAGGAAAACTAGAGGATTGATCTAGCTCGGTTAGGCTTTGATCTTGTCGACCTAACAACACCGCAAGTGTACGCCTAGCCGTTGCTAAGTTATATTCATATTGAGCAAGTGTTGCCTGTATGGTGGCACTGCTTGTTCTGGCCGTATCCAAATCATCTAATGAGCCCAAGCCGGTGCGGTAACGGTTTAAAATAACCGTTTCATTATTTTCAAATACTGTTAGCCGAGCGCGTTCTATATTCAATAACTGTTGCTGGCTTAAAATATTAATATATTCACGTAAAACATTGGCCACCAAGCTGTCGCGAGCTGATTGGTATGCAGCTTCAGCACTTGCTGCCTGAAAGTTAGCAGCGCTGACACCATTGCTGATCTTTTGCCATAAGTCCAGCTCCCAGCTGATATTAAGGTTGTTGCTATAGCCAGAATTCTCATTCTTTGCTTTGCTAGCACTGCTTCCAGCACTTAAATTAACATTTTGGTCTGCTTCTGCGACATCGATAGCAACCTGAGCCGTTCGTAACGTCACTAATGTTTGTTGTAAATTGGCATTATTATTTAATGCCTCTTGAATAAAATTCGTAAGGTTTGGTATTGCCTCAATATCAACCAAATCAGTTAGTTGGCTGGCATCTTCGGCAGTAGCATCCTGTGCTTGCCATGTCACCATTTGCCCCGTTGTATTCAGAGCCGATTCGCTAAGCTGTTTATTACCTAAGTTCGCACATGCGTTTAATACCAAAGATATTGCGAATAGGCCGAGCGATTGAATCACTCTATTCATATAAAACACTCCCATGTTTTAAAGTTTTCTTGAGTTTAGTATGTCAAAAGTAGGGTTAAGGCAGGGTTAAGAGTGAACTTAAATAGAAAACTCAGGCTTATTTAGCAGTTTGTAGGGGTGAGGGAAGGGCGAAAAAGAGATGTGGAGAGGCGTTTATACTCGAGCATTGAGGTGTTGGAATGCAGCCGGATTTTGCACAAGCGGCAGTTTAGTAAAGTTTTCGACAGCTATTCAGACCAACCTCAAGGTGTAAGCCTTTTTTACCTGAAAAACGGCAAATTTTTGTTGTTGTGCTTCCGTCAGATTTTATACGCGGCTTAGCATTTTTAATTTTTATGTTGGTTAATGGCATATGGGGGCAACTCAATTTTGATAAGACTTGTTGCCCCTAATGTTGCCCAATTTGAGATGTGATGCGAATAGATCGAGGTGGGTGGGTTGGGGTGCTAGATGCAAGAAACCCTGCTACATAGCAGGGTTTCTTGGACTTTCTTGGTCTGTGTTAGACTGGTAAATGGTGGAGGTGGCGGGAATTGAACCCGCGTCCGCAAGCACTCCGCCCTCGGCTCTACATGCTTATCCTATAACTTTTAGTTTAATCAGTGG